>NZ_JAZGLV010000008.1:0-251443 GCF_036409085.1 Mycobacterium sp. 050134 | reverse complement strand
CGAAAACACCACCTGCTCAAGACGTTCTGGGCCGGCTGGCGCGACAAGCAGTTTCCCGATGGCACCATCGAGTGGACCTCACCCACCGGGCATACCTACCTCACCCACCCCGGCAGCCGGCTACTGTTCCCCACCCTATGCCAACCCACCGGCGAGATACCCACGCCCACAACCACACCCGAGCGCACCGCCCACCGCGCCCTGATGATGCCCACCCGCCAACACACCCGCACCCAAGACCGCGCCCGCCGCATCGACACCGAACGCGCCCTCAACATCACATCGCTCGAGCGGGTGTCACGAAGAGCAGCAACGAAAGTCGTCAGCGGCGGACCACGGCGCGACGAACACGAGCCCCCGCCGTTCTGACGGCTCCCAGGGTGCGTCCAACTGCAATGGCTTACCACCGCCTAGCCAGACCCCAACCCCGGCACGATGTCCCCGAGGCTGAAGGTCACCGGCTGTTCGAGCTGCTCATAGGTACACGAGCGCGGGTCCCGGTCGGGGCGCCACCGGTTGAAGTGCGCCGTGTGGCGGAACCGCGCCCCCTCCATGTGGTCGTAGCGGACCTCGACCACCCGCTCGGGCCGCAGCGGCACGAACGACAGATCCTTGCCGGCGTTCCAGCGGGAGAACTCGTTCTTGCGCGGCGTCCGCTCGCCGGCTTCGTGGGCGGCCCAGTTCCAGGGATGGCCCTCGAAGCTGGTGACGAGCGGGTGCAGCTCGGTGAACAGCCGCCGCCGCTCGGCCATCGGGAAGGCGCCGATCACGCCGACCGACGCCAGCTGGCCGTCGCCCTGATAGAGGCCCAGCAACAGCGACCCGATGGCATCACCGCCGGACTTGTGCACGCGATACCCGGCGACCACGCAGTCGGCGGTCCGCTCGTGCTTGATCTTGAACATCACCCGCTTGTCCGGCTGATAGGTGACCGTCAGCGGCTTGGCGATCACCCCGTCCAGGCCGGCTCCCTCGAACTCCTCGAACCACCGATGCGCGGTGTCCAGGTCGGTGGTCGCCGGCGTGACGTGGATCGAGCGCCCGGCGCCCGCGAGCGCGTCGACCAGGGCGGCACGCCGCTCGGTGAACGGACGCCGGGTGTAGTCGTCGTCACCCACGGCCAGCAGGTCGAAGGCGATGAACGATGCCGGCGTCGCCTTCGACAGCATGCGCACTCGCGAGTCGGCGGGATGGATGCGCTGTTGCAGCGCTTCGAAATCCAGGCCGTGGTCGGTCGCGACGACAATCTCACCGTCGATCACGCAGCGCGCCGGCAGCTCGGCCCGGACGGCCTCGACCAGCTCGGGAAAGTAACGGGTCATTGGGCGCTCGTTGCGGCTGCCCAGCTCTACCCCGTCGCCGTCGCGGAAGCAGATGGACCGGAAGCCGTCCCACTTGGGCTCGTACGAGGCGTCCGGCGGGATCGACGCGATCGATTTCGCCAGCATGGGGGAGACCGGCGGCATCACGGGGAGGTCCATGGGTTCATTGTGGCGGGCGGCGTGCTGGAATCGGACTATGGCAGCTGCGGAAGAACTCGACGTCGATGGCATCGCGGTGCGGCTGACCAACCCGGACAAGGTTTACTTCCCCAAGCTGGGTTCCGGCGGCACGAAGCGCCGGCTCGTCGACTACTACCTCGCGGTGGCCGGCGGCCCCATGCTGGCCTCGCTGCGTGATCGGCCGACCCACCTGCAGCGCTTCCCGGACGGCGTCGACGGCGAGGAGATCTATCAGAAGCGGATACCGCAGCACCATCCGGACTACCTACAGACGTGCCGCGTGACGTTTCCCTCCGGGCGCACCGCCGACGCGCTGCGGGTCACCCATCCCGCCGCGATCGTGTGGGCGGCGCAGATGGGCACCGTCACGCTGCACCCGTGGCAGGTGACCTGTCCGGACACCGACCACCCCGACGAGCTGCGCGTCGACCTGGACCCGCAGCCCGGCGTGGCGTTCAAGGAGGCGCGCGCGGTCGCCCTCGACGTGCTGCGCCCGCTGCTCGACGAGCTCGGCCTGGTGGGCTACCCGAAGACGTCGGGCGGCCGCGGGATTCACGTGTTCCTCCGGATCGCGCCCCGCTGGGACTTCGTTCAGGTGCGCCGGGCCGGGATCGCGCTGGCCCGCGAGGTGGAGCGCCGCGCCCCCGACGCCGTGACAACGTCCTGGTGGAAGGAAGAGCGAGGCAAGCGCATCTTCATCGACTTCAACCAGAACGCCCGGGACCGCACCATGGCGTCGGCCTACTCGGTGCGTCCCACGCCGATCGCGACGGTGTCGACGCCGCTCATGTGGGAGGAGCTCGCCGGCGCTGAACCCGACGACTACACCATGGCGACGGTGCCCGAGTTGGTGCGACGCCGCCAGGACCCGTGGGCGGCGATGCGCGACGTCGACCAGTCGATCGACCCGTTGCTGACCCTGGCCGCCGCCGACGAGGAACGCGGGCTCGGCGACCTGCCGTACCCCCCGAACTATCCGAAGATGCCCGGCGAGCCGAAGCGGGTGCAGCCGAGCAAGGACAGGGACCTGAAGGGGCGGCAGCCGGACTAGGCCCAGCGGCCGTTGCGCCAGCGGACCATCTGATCGATCGACTGCGCGGCGAGCGCCATGACGACGCCGGCGACCGGAGCCATCGCCCACGACCCGGACAGCATCACGTAGCCGAACGCGGCGCCGACGACCAGCAGCGTCAGCTGCCCGGGCGTCCAGCGGTCGATCGACCGCAACCGGAAGGACAGCGCGAAGCCCAGCAACAGCGCCAGCACGTGGCCGACGGCGGTGAAGTCCCCGACCCACGTCGCCGCCACCGCGACGCCCAGCCACCAGCCGATCCACACCGGCCGCCAGCGCACCGGAATGGAGGACGTCAGGGCGCCGAGAACGCACACCGCCCCGTAGCTGATGCCGACGTCGGTCGCACGCGCGACGGAGACGGGGACCCACCCGGTCTCCACGGCGCCGACCAGCCCCACCGCGACCACCAGCGTCGCGCCGATGTGGCCGACCGCGAATGTGATCACCAAGCCGGCGCTGCGCCAGATGATTTCCCCGAGCGCGAGCAGGCACACCAGCCCCGGAAGCCAGACGTAGACGTCGTCGCCGTCGTTGACGAACGCGCTCCCGACCAGGCTGGCCAGGTGGCCGTGCGCGAGGTTGTGCAGGTTGGTGCTCATCTGGCTCACCGCGACGGCGCGCGCGTGGGGGCCCATGGCGGTGAGGGTGGCCGAGACGGCGAGCAGGACGACGGCGTACGCCGCGGTGACGCGCAGCGACGCCGCGCCGGCCAGGGTTCGGGCGGCCACCCCGGTCCATCGGCCGGCGCTTTCCCGCACCGGGTGGTCAGCCAGCATGGCGCGCCTCCCGGGCAAGAGGAGACCAGCCACAGTCGCGCGCCAGCAGATCGGTGACGGTCTCGCGGCGCACCAGCTCCTGGGCGCCGCCGCCGACCACGCCGATGAGTGGTGGGTGGCCGGCCAGATTCCGCCCCGACCCCGTCGAGTAGTGGTACGCGCCGGTGCATGCGACCGCCAGCAGGTCGCCCGGATGGATGTCGGCGGGCAGCTCCACGTCGCGGGCGATCTCGTCGCCCGCCTGTCCGTGCCGCCCCAACACCGTGACGGGCGCCGTCGCGGTCGGCAGATGCCGATTCGCCAGCGCCACGGTCCTCTTGGCGCCCCGGGCCGCGCCGGGGTTTTGCCCGACGTCGCCGTCCACCGCGACGAGCGTGCGTCCGGCCTGCTGGCGCTTGACGGCGATGACCCGGTGCAGCGTGATCCCGGCGCGCGCGGCGATCGCCCGGCCGGGTTCGATGGCGACACGTGGGCGGGGGTACCGGTGCTCGGCACAGGCGGCCGCCAGTGCGGTCTCGATCACGCCGGCGAGCGCCCGGGGGTTGAGCTCGGGGCCGCCGGACGAGCAGGGCACGGCCTGCCCGCCGCCGAGGTTCAGCTCGGTGAGCACCACCTGATGGCGTTCGCGGACCTCGGCCATGAGGGCGATCATCTGCCGGACGGCTTCGCCGTAAGGGGCGGCGTCGGTGAGCTGCGAACCGAGTTGGCAGTGCAGGCCGGCCAGGTCCAGCCACCGCTGGCCCAGGATGCGCTTGATCACGCCGGCCGCCTGGCCGTCGGAGAGGGTAAAGCCGAACTCCTGGCCGGCCCGCCGGCCCCCGATGTCCGGGATCACCCGCAGCAGCACCCGCTGCCGGTGGCGCACCCGGCCAGCCAGCAGCGCGATCTCGTTCGAGGCGTCGATCACCACGCGCCCCACCCCCGCGGTGACCGCATCGTCGAGCTGGGATGCCGTCTTCGCGTTGCCGTGCAGGACGATGCGCCCCGGCGGCACGTCGGCGGCCAGTGCGGTCGCGAGCTCGCCGGCCGAGCAGACGTTCACACCGGCGCCCTCGGCGGCCGCCCAGCCGGCCACCGCGACGCTCAACAGGGCCTTACCCGCGTAGATGACCTCGGCGTCGGGCAGCGCGGCGCGGTAGCAGCGGATGCGGGCGCGGAAGTCTTCCTCGTCGATGACGTGCGCGGGCGTGCCGAACGTGGCCGCGATCTCGGTGGTGGGCACCCCCCCGACGCAGAGCCGGCCTGAGGCGTCGACGTAGGCGCTCAGCGGCCAGATCGCGCGGTCGAGGTGCGGGTTCAACCCGTGCCGCAGCGAGGGGAGCAGCTCGAAGAGCGTCATGTATCCACGGTGCGGCTCGCCCGGGGATCCGGCCACGTTCTTAACGAACCCTTCACACCCGCGCGATAAATCTTCACGGATACCTCGCGCGAGCTGGCCGATCACCCCGGCGGCAGCAAGGCGACCACCTCGTCGGCGGTCAAGATCGCGCTCGCATAGTTCGGGATGTTGACCTCGAGCGCGGCGCGCATTTCGGTCTCGGAATAGTCGGCCGTCGCGTCGCGCACCACGGTCACAGCCGCTATCTTCCGCCGCGGCCCCCCGAAGTACCAGCGAACGGGACGTCGTCGGGAGCCGCGTGCCGGGCCGCCATCAGGGCCCGGGCGGCGTCGCCGATCGGGATCCGCAACGGCAACTGCGGCTTCTCGGCGGCGTCGACGACCTCGGCCGCGACCTGCTCGGGGGTGATCATCCCGGCCCGGGGGCCACCGCCCTGCAGGATGGCGGCGTACGGATCCGCGGGCAGGGTGTACGTGGTCACGTCGTCCAGCGCGCCGGAGCTCACCGCGCCCGGCTCGAGCAGGGCGGCCTGGACGCCGAACGGCGCCACCTCCATTGCGAGCGCTTCGACCAGCGCCTCCAGGGCCCATTTGGTGGACGCGTAGGCCGCCCCGGGCGGCCGCACCACGCGGCCCATGACGCTGGACATGAACAGGAGCTTGCCGTCGCCGCGGCCGCGCAGCTGCGGCAGCACCGCCTGCGCCACGCGGATCGCGCCGACGGTGTTGAGGTCCAGCAGGCGCCGCAGCTCCGTGAGCGGTGTGGCCTCAACAGCGGCGTAGAAGATCGTGCCCGCGTTGGCGACGACGATGTCGATGTCGCCGGCGGCCGCGACGGCGGCGGTGACGCTGGCATCGTCGGTGACGTCCAGGGCCAGGCGTTCGCTGACGTCCAAGTCGGCCAGGGTGCGGGGATCGCGCGCGGTGGCCACCACACGGTGCCCGCGCCGGGCGAATTCGGTGGCGACGGCGCGGCCGATGCCGCGGTTGGCGCCGGTGATCAGGATGGATGACATTGGCGGTGAGCCCCCTTCAACGACGCAATTCGAAGATCAGCAGCGTGCTGGTCGCGGTGGCGACGAGCGCCCCGGACGCATCAGTGACCGCGCCTTCGGCGAACCCGATCCGTGAGCCCGCCTTGACGACGGTGCCGACCGCCGTCAGCGGTCCGCTGTCCTCGGTGACCGCCTTGAGGTAGTTGACCTTGATCTCGACGGACGTGTAGGCGACGCCTTCGGGGAGCGTCGTGTGTAGCGCGCAGGCGGCGACCGTATCGAGCAGGGTGCACACGAGGCCGCCGTGGACCATGCCCATTGGGTTGTGCATGGAGGCGTCCGGGTCGCACCCGAACGTGATGCGCCCGTGCTCGACGTCGATCACCCGCATCCGCATCAGCTGGCTGATGGGCGGCGGTGGCAGCTCTCCATCCGCGACGGCCCTCCAGTAGGCGAGCCCTGATACCGACGCGACCGCGGCCTGGGTGACGAGCGGATCGTGCCAGCTCACCGTGCGCGACTGCACGCCCGCTTGTTGGGAAGTCGTCATCGATAAGCCCCATAAACTGATCGGTTTACTTTGTCGTGGCCCAACCTAGCGAAACCGCCCGCTCTTGTAAACCGATCGGTGTACCGTCAGCGTCATGCCGGCAGCTGCGACCGCCAAGGGGCGAGGGGCGCGCGAGCGAATCGAACGCGCCGCGGCCCGGCTGTTCTACCGCAGGGGCATCCACGCGACCGGCGTCGAACTCATCGCGCAGGAGGCCAATGTCTCCAAGCGCACGCTCTATCAGCACTTCGCCAGCAAGACCGACCTCGTCGACAACTACCTGCGCAGCATCGACGCCCGCGGGGGCTCGCCCGTCGAGAGGCGCCTCGACGACGCCCAACTGCCCGCGGGCGAGCGGCTGCTCGCGATCTTCGACATGTCCGAGGCCGACGTGGTCCGGGGCTGCCCCTTTCACAATGCCGCCGTCGAATCGGCCGGATCGCTGACGACCACCGACGAGCTCGTACGCGCCCACAAGCGGGAGTTCATCCGCCGCCTCGCCGCGGTGGCGGGCGAGGCGGGCGCCGCCGACCCCGACCAGTTGGGCCGGCAGCTCGCCGTGCTCTTCGAGGGCGTCACCGCGCTGGCCACCACACTGAACGACACCGCGCCCGTGGCCGACGCCCGGGCCGCGGCGGCCATCCTCATCGACGGCGCACTGGGCTCCCGACCCCCTGGCATGCCGACGTCGAGCAGGCGCTCGCGAATTGGCGGGTCTTCTCCAGCCGGCGCAGCGACGTCCTCGAATTGATCCAGTCGAAGTTCGAAACGCCCAGCGGCGTCATGATGTTTCGGGATCCGCCCGAGCACACCATGCTGCGCGGTGTCATGTCGCGGGTCTTCACACCGCGTCGCATGGCCGCGCTCGAGGACCAGATCCGGCGGTATTGCGTTGGCTGCCTCGATCCCCTCGTCGGCTGAGCCGACCGGTCCGCATGTGGCCCGTTGGATGGCAAGGGATTTCGTGTGTCATGGCACCACCGTGCCGGCCTGGAGGGGCGGGTGGCGCTCGACGAGCTCCTCAACCGGTGGCCCGAGTGGGGTATCGACTACGGCACCGCGAGATTGGCCTCGACTTCCAGAGCGAGCCGGTGCAGGCCGTCGCCCGCGTGCTGCCGAAGTCCGAGACGCGGCGGGTATACAACGCCGTGCTGAAGCGGTACTGGTACCACGCCTGGTGGTTCTACGCGCACTCGATCGTTCGTGGCGGCATCCACAAGGTGCACGTGGGGCTGGAGATCACGCCGGCCGCGTAGCGTCGCTGCGGGGGTCGATGAGGATCTTCGCGTGCGCTTCGGGATCGCCGAGCGCCTCGAATGCGGCCTCGACGCCCGCCAGCCCGACCGTACCGGTGATCAGGGGCTCGACGTTGACCGTGCCGTCGGCGAGCATGTGCAGCGTGTCGCGGAACTCCAGCGGGGTGTAACCGAGCACGAACCGAAGGTCGATCTCCTTGTTGATCGCCATGGCCGGTCGGAGCTGGTCCGAGCCCATGCAGACGCCGACCACGACCACGCGCGAGAACAGCGGCGCGCTCGCGATGATGCCGTCGATGATGCCCGGCACGCCGACGCATTCGAAGATGACGGGATGCTTGGGTGTTGCCGCTCCGACCGCTTCGCCGGCGCGCCACACGTGCCACCAGGGCAGCCGCAACTTTTGCAGCTTCTCGATCGTGCCGACCGCCAGGTCGAACGCCTCGAGGATGCCGTGCAGGTGTTTACGGCTGGCGTCGGTCTCATACGGCGAATCCTGCGCGGGGTCGACGACGACGTCGGCACCGCAGGCGGTCGCCAACGCGCGCCGGCCAAGTGCGAAGTCACTGGCGATCACGGTGCGCACCCCGTGCGCCTTGAGCATGCAGATCACCGCGAGACCGATTGGCCCGCAGCCGATCACGATCGCCACCTGACCCTTGCCCACCTCGCCGCGACGGACCGCGTGCCAGCCGACCGCCATCGGCTCGGTGAGGGCCGCCACCTCGGGGGACAACCCGTTGGGAACGGCAAGCGTCAGCGACTGCTCGACGAGGAGCCGCTCGGAATACGCTCCCGGTGCCATCGTGGACAACCCGATCCCGTGCACCGCCTTGCCGCGGCGCAGCAGCGGCAGGGCGACCACCGTGCTGCCGGGCCGCGGGGCCCTGCGCGTGCCGGGGCCGTAATCGAGCACCTCGCCGCAGAATTCGTGCCCGAACACGACCGATTGGTTCGATCGCATGAACGCGTCGTAACCGGATTCGGCCATCACGTCGGCGACCTCGTCGCAGTGCTGGCGCGCGTGCAGGTCAGACCCGCAGATGCCGCACCTGAGGACCTCGATCAGTAACTGGCCCTTCGCCGGGATCGGGGTCGAGGTATCGACCACTTCGAGCTTCGCGTTGGTGCAGGTGACGCTCTTCATGTGTCGATCCTCCTACACCCCCGGGGCAGCCGAAAGTTCCTCGCCCGACTAGAGGCCGGCGGCGCGGAAGGCCCGGAAGGTGTCGGACAGGGTTTCCAGCGGGGGTCGGTACGTGATGCCGAGATCGCGCTCGCTCGGCGAATCGTCGGAGGCCGGCATCTGGGTGTAGTACTGCATCCCCGCCCAGGTGATCGGCGTCTCGAAGGGCAGGAAGCGCCCGGCGCGATCGAGCACCGCCCCGGCGACGCGCAGCGCGGTATCGGGGATCGGCACCGAGATCATCGGCGTCTCCGCTACCTGGCCGAGCAGGTCCGCGAGTTCGGCCGCGGGAACCCGATGCCCGCCCGCCATGTAGCGCCGCGGGCCGCGGCCCGGCTCCAGCAGCGCGGCGTGCAGGGCGGCCAGGTCGCGCACGTCGACGATCAACCACGCCGCGCTGCGCCCGGGGATCGCGTGCATCTGCACCGCCGCCCTGACGCCCTCGCCGGCTTCGCCGAACTGGTCGCCGACCGGCGGGCCGATCACCATGCCGGGATAGGTGATGTCGACCGGCGCGCCCGCATCCTGCAGGCCGCGGGCGTAGATCTCGACCTGAGCCTTCGACGTTCCGTATCCGTCGGCCCCGCCCACCACGGGCAGGTCCGCCGACAGCGTCTCGAGGCCCGGATGGAACAAGGCGGTGAAGCTGGAGACGTGGATGATCGGGTCCAGCCCCAGCTCGACCGACTGGCCGAGCACGTTCTGGGCGCCCTGCATGTTGGTGGCTAGCATTTCGTTGGTCTGCTGGGGATCCGTGGCTACGAGCGCCGCGCTGTGCACGACGGCGTCACACCCCTGCAGCGCCTCGCGCACCGAGACGCGGTCGGTGATATCACCGACGGCAAAGTCCGACACGTCGACGCCGAGCTGGGCGATGGAGGTCTTCAGCTTCTCCGGGGTGCGGACCAGGAAACGAACGTCGTGCCCCGCGTCGGCGACCGCTTTGGCGGTCCAGCCGCCGACGAACCCGGTGCCGCCCGTGATCAGAACGCGCATGCTGCGATTCTGCACGGCGCGGGCGCCGGGCTCACAGGTGGCCGGCGGCAAAGTTGGCGGCCTGCCCCGTCATGCCGTTCAACGGGTAGGAAATGTGCGCGGCCGGGTCGGCGCCGCCGGCGCCGCAAACCCCGTCGCCCGGTGCGCACAGCTCCAGGGTTTTAGGCTGGTAGAGCGGCCCGATCGTGATGCTGGGCGCGCCGTACTTCTTGAGGAACTGGTCCGAAGGCGTCCCGAAGAGCGTGACCGCGGCGACGTGGTTCGCGATCTCCGGCGGCATGGGCGGTGGCACCGCCCCGGCGGGTACGCCGGAGGGCACCGACGCGGAGGTGACGAACCCGGAGACGGCCGCACCCTGCGAGTAGCCGCCCAACACCTCCCGGGTCTTCGGGCAGTTGGCCGCCATCGACTCGACGTGCGAGCTTGCGTCTCGGATCCCGTCGATCACCCCGAGCGGGAAATCGGCGCTCGAAAAGTCGGTGCTCGCAGGGTAATCGACGGGATAGACGCCCAGCGAACGACCACCGATCTGCCCGCGCAGCGCGTCGACGAACGAATTGCCAACGCCGCCTACGCCGGGCGGCTCGCCGGAGCCGCGCGCGAACACGACCTCGACGTCGGGACACGGGTCGGCCCACGCCAAAGGCGCGTGCGCGGCGGCCACCACCGACGCCGCCAGCGCGGCGACGGCGGCGGACGCGGTCAGGCGGGCCGCGGTTGTGAGATTCATTGCAGTGCAGGAAGATTCGATGAATCCCGGGCTGCTACTTCCTGAAGGCGTCCTTCAGCTTCTCCCCGGCGTCCTTCAGGCTCGACTTCGCCTGGTCCGCGCGACCCTCGTTCTTCGTGTCATGGTCGCCGGTGGCGTTACCGATGGCCTCTTTAGCCCGGCCGCCCAGGTCCTCGATCTTGTTCTTCAACTTGTCTTCGTTGCTCATTGGCTGTGGTTACCCATCGGTGGGCGATATCGAAACCACCACGCCCCATACCTGTCATCATGGACAACGTGAGTACCGCGATCGTGGTGGCAGTGGTACTGGTGCTGATGCTGCTGGGCATCGGCATGGTGGCCAATCAGCTGCTCCGGCTGAGGCGGTACCTCAACAGCACCCCGCCCGATCAGCCCCCGGCCGCCGATCCGCCCGCGCCGCCCGCCCGCTGAGCCTGTTCAGCGGTGTTGTCGACGCCCCTGAACGTCGTCGGGGTTTTCGCCCGGGTGGTCCCGTTAGCCGGCCGGCACGTGCCCGCGGGGCAGCGTCTGCGGGGGGTCGGCGTAGGTGGCGATCCCGGGCGCCGCGGCGACGACGGTCCAAGCGCGCCGGCCACCGCCGGGCGGCCTCGCCGAAGATGGCCGTCCCGCACTCGGTCATCGTCCGCAGGCCGGGATGGTCGATCGGCTGACCGAAGCCCACCGGCCTCTCGGTGGCGGGCGAGTCGTAGAACGTGGTGTCGGCGGCCTCGATCACGCTGACCTTGTCGATGCGATTGCACACCATCGCCGACACGATGTTTCGGCACCGCTCAGCATAGGGATAATACCGCTCAATAGTCGGACTCGGCGGCCAGGATTTCGGCGAGGAAGGCGTCGTCGGCCGGCCGGTCGAGCCGCGCCCGCGCCCAGCGGCGAACGCGCTCGCGCGTCTCCGGGGTTTCCGAGCCCGAGGCGATGGGCGCACCGACGATCACCGCGGTCTGCGTCCAATCGTGGTTCCAGGCCGCCGATTCCGTCACCGGTCGTTGCTCGCTGTCGATCAGAGGCAGGGCCGCGCGGCCGGCGGCGTCCAGCGCGCCGGCTCCGGTGATCGCCCCCGAGTTGAGTCGAACCGCGATGCCGGTGGGCTCGCCGGGCCCGATCACCGAGGCGCGCACGATAGCCGCCACCGCCGCCTCGGTCACCTCGACACCCCAGCCGACGGTGTTCTCGCCCGCGTCGAAGATGCCGGGCGGCACCGCGCTCCAGTCGATCGACGCAACGCCCCGGGCGATCGCCGGTGCGCCGGGCCGGCCGCCGCCCACGCCGGCGGCCAGCGCGTAATCGTCGCGGTGGCCGCCGGGGGCCTGTGCCGTGACGCGCGAATCGTCAAGGGCTGCAAACAGTTCGGACCAGGCAGGGCCGTCGACTCCGACTTCGTCGGCCAGCTCGGCCCCCGCCCGCACCAGGTCGACGACGCGGGAGTCGCCGCCGCGCAGGTGGGCGATCAGGGCGCTGCCGTGCGGCGCCAGCAGCTCGGCCACGTCCGAGTCGAACGTGTCGTCGCCGAAGTAGCCCTGCGCGCCGGCGGTCAGCAGTGCGACCTCGACATCGAGCAGCGCGCGATCCAGCCGGCCGATCCCGTCCTGTCGGCTGGCGGGCCACCACCGCCGCAGCCAGTGGCCGACGGCCAGCCTGCGGAGCGGCTCGACCGATCCGGGCACCACGTCTGCGCCGGCCAGGTCGACGCTCTCCGAACTCGCGGCGGACAGCAGCGCGACATGCCCGGCCTCACCGACGACCCGCCAAAGCCAGTCCGCCCGGGACGGATCGGTGAAGGCGATCTCGACCGCCGCGGCACCGGGCTGGTCGACGATCCACGACAGCACCGCGCCGCTGACTTCCAGCACGGCCACCAGCGGCGCGGCGGCGAGCGTCGTGCCCGTGCTCCACAGGCCCGAATCGGTGAACAGTCTCATCCGGCCACCTGCAGCTCGAGCATCGCCTTGATCCGCTGTCGGTGATCGAGGCTCACCGATCGCGCGACCCCCTCGAGCAGCGACCGGACGTCGTCGACGTCGTCGCAGGGCTCCTGCCAGACGTCGCGCCCATGCAGCCGCGCCCACAGCCGGCTCAGGTACGGCTGCGGATACGCGGCCAGGTCCGCGACCACCTGCTGCTGCCGGGGATGGATGGGACCGCCCTCGGCGAGGTAGCGCCGGGCGTGCAGCACGTAGGCCTCCTTGCGCAGCCGCGCCTGGATCTGGGCCGCCAGGGCATAGCGGCTGGACACGGACTGGTCCAGGGGCGCCAACTCGGCCGCGACCTCGATGCCGGCCACCAGCGTCGCCTGCTTGTCCTCGCCGAGCAATCCCCAGGGCGCACAGGCCCGGTCGACCTCCTCTTCGCACAGCAGCGGAATGTCGGGCAACGCGTCGCGATCCAAGGCCCGCCGCAGGGTCGCCCGCACCCGGTCGACGACGCTACGGTCGAGCGGGCGGTCGCCGTCGAAGCCACCGGTAACCGCCGGTTGCCGTTGCGGCGCCGCCGAACTCAGGCCGAGCTCGACGATCGACCAGGGCAGCCCGTCGGTTTCGGTGTGGGCCAGGGCGCCCAGGTTGTACGGGGTGGCGTCGGCGATCATGGCCGCCCACACCCGCTGGCGGGCCGTCGCAGCGCTGTGACCCTGGGCGGGCCCCAGCACGGTGGCCAGCTCGGCCAAAAAGGGGCCGGTCGTCGTCGCCGGGGCGCGCACGTCGCGCCAGCTGCGGTCGAGTTGGTCGGCCAGCCCGGCGATGACACCACCGTCCGCCACGTAGTCGTTCAGGACCTCGATCGCCGTGCGGTCCCGGCCCTGGTGGATGTCGGCGAGCACCTTGGCCGCCGTCTCGGGGTCGTGTGGTCCGGGCGGTCCCGTCGTCACCGCCAACTCGAAGCACACCGGGAAGTAGAGTTCCTGGGCGTTCCCCGTGCGGATTCGCTGCCTGCGGCGCTCGAGTTTAAGGGCGTCGAACCACGCAGCGGTGGCACGCAATTCGGTAGCGCGACCGAGGATCAGCTCGTGCATCGCCGCGGCGGTCTCGCCGGTGACCACCGGCGCCGAGTACTGCGGGTTCGACCGCAGCCGCAGCACCAGGGGATCGATGATGCGCTTGACGGTGCGGGTCAGCGGACCGCCGTCGTCGCTGCTGAGCACCTCGACCCCGGGGCCGATCGACCGCCACGCGCGGTCGATGACCGACCGGCGTGGCAGGCCCACCGAGACGATCGGCGCCACTTGCGGATCCGCGCTCATTCGCACAGGATAGGGGCATCGGCACCAAACCGGGAGCCGAAAACTTGGGTTCGGTAGCCGGCGGCGACGGCGAGCCTGGTCGCATGAAGAAGCTGAATGTACTGCTGGACAGCGTCGCCCGGTTCCTTTCCGCCCGAGCTCAATCGACGAACCGGCCCGCCATCGGCGTGGGCACCGTGCGGGAAACCGCGGCCGGCGCGCGGCAGGTCTTCGTTGAGGTAGTGGCGGTTTCGGGGGAGACGTTCATCGGCAAGTTGGCGCGCGCCGACGGTGATCGGGAACTGCCCGCCCTGCGGCCGGGGCTCGTCGTCCTGGTTGCCTTCGATCCCGCTGCGCGTGAAGAGCTTTCGCTGCCCGACGACGTGCAGGCCGTACACGCGGCTTGGCTCGCCTCGCTCTGAAGGCTACCGTGCCCCGTCGACCGCGAAGGTGACCAGGGCGCCCCAATACAGCGGGCTGGCCGCGAGAGCGCCGCCACGCCAGCGTCGCATCTGCTCGCGTTGCCACCGGTTGAGTGCGCAGCCCGCGTCATCCCCTTCGTGTGCGCGGTCCACGGCGACGACGAGTTCGGCCATCGGATCCTCGTCCCCCCGGCCCGCAAACAGGCGGTACGCCGCCGCCGTCGGTAGCGACCACAGGGTGGCCGTCACCAGCTGCGCGCCGCCCAGGACCATGGCGGCCACCAGGCCGGTCGCCTCGTCGAACTGGTAGTCGCCGCCCGAGCCGCAGGCCAGCAGTGCTACGCGCGGCGGCATCGGCAACCGCGAGGACATCAGATCCGACGCGGTCAGCGGGCGGTGATCGCCGACGGCGTCGGCGTCTCCGGGCATCGCGGCCGTACAAGCAAGGTGCAGGGCCGCGCGGTCGGCCCGCCCCTCGGCCGAACTGGCGTGCCCCACGTAGACGAGCCGGCTGGGCGCCCGGGCCAGCAGCTCGGCCAGCCAGGCGCGGTCGGCGTCCCGACGGCGGAACAGCTCCACCGGGTCGCCCGCGTCCGGCAGCACGGCGCGGCGTCGCGCCAGCTCGGCGTAATGCCGGGTCAGCCGGGTTTGGGCGGAGGGCCGGCCGAGCACCGAACCCAGCGCGGAGTCGGGCAGCTGCCCGGGCACCCTCGGGTCGAGGACCAGGACCGGCGGGTTGTCGCGCCGGTCGGCCCATCCGGCCGGCGAGCGCGGGGAGTGCACGATGTTTTGCGGCGCCGCCATGAGCACGTCGGCGAGCTCCATCAGCCGATAGCCGTCGGTGTGTTCGGTGATGTCGGCGAGTTGCCACGGGATCCGGGCGGCCACCCTCCCGCTGGCGGTTATCGCCTCTTGCCGGGCGCGAACGAGTTCCTCCTTGCTCGGACCCGATTTCGGCAGCGCCAGCAGGCCCCACGGCACGCGTGCGAGCCGTGCGGTGGGCGAGACGAACAGCACCGGACGCGGCGAGGCCGCGCAGTCCGCGAGCAGCTGCCACCCGGCGGGGGCGATCAGCAGGACCCCGAGGATATAGGCGACGGTGAGTTCGGTGTCCGGCCGCGCGAAGGGGCCGCGCGTCAGCGCACGTTCGATGGCATCGCGTGGGCTTTCGGAGCCGGCCGGCTCGGGCAGGGCCGCGGCCAGCTCCTGCACGGCCGCGAGCAGGATCGGCTCTTCGACCACCCAGGTGACGGTGCGCGACGGCTCGCCGACGACGCGCAGGCTGGCGTAGGTGGCGATGCCGACGTCGGCGAAGCGGAGCACGAGCGTCCGCCGGTCCGGTTCGCTCATGGCCAGGTCGACCAGGCGGGCTCGTCGGTGACGACCGCCTGCCCGTAGCGTTCGAAAGCCAAGGTGCGGTAGTGACTCATGATCGGTTCGGCGCCCGGCTCCATCCGCAGCGGGGGTAACGGGCCGAGCCGGGTGAGCGCCCCTCCGGCACGCGCGGACGGCCCGGCCGCGGCCAGCGCGTCACCGGCGTCGACGAGCACCGTCGCGGTCGCCGTCGACGCCCATTCGCCAACGGTCGCGCGTCGGGGTTCGTTGGCGAAGGTGCCTCGTGCGCTGTGGTATTCGACGAGTTCGCTGATCAGCCGGGTGTTCTCCCACTCCCACGCGACCGCGAAGGCGCCGGCCAGCATCGGCGCCGAAACGTTGGCCGCCCAGCGCGCTCGGGCGTCCGCGTCGGCGATCGAATACCGCATCGAGTCGACCGCCAGCGCGGCTGGCACCTTGAGTTCCGCCGCCTGCTCGAGCTTCGTCATCGCGCGCCGGTACGCCGGGGTGCCGACCTCGCCCAGGATGACGCCGAGCGACTGGGCCTGCCGTTCCCCGGTTTCCTGCAGCGTCTCGTCGGGATCTCCGGACCCGTCGAAGCCCAAGTCGGCCAAGGCGTCGGCCCGCCACACCGTCCCCAGGTGGTTGTCGAGCCGGGCGTATTGCAGCCAACTGCTGCGCGGCGAAGAGTCGAGCACCTCACGGGCCTGGGCGATGAGTTCGACCGCCGCCGAGAACCGGCTCCAGAATATCGGTATCCAGCTGCGTTGCAGCAGGATCCGGTGCAGGTGCAGCGGCTTGCCGAGTTCCCGCCAGTGCCGCTCCGCGTGCTCCCAGCACTCGTCGGCGGCTTCCAGCGCGCCGGACCCCAGGCGGGTGAGTCCCAGGTACAGCCAGCACCGGGCCACGTCGTGGGCGCGGGCGTAACGCGCGATGACCGGGTAGGCCTCCGAAACGATCCGCTCGGTGCCGACATGGTCGCCAGTCGCCCAGCAGCCTGCGGCGCGCTCCAATTGCGCTGTGGCGGCGGCCAAGTCCCAGCCGCTGGCCTGCGCGCGGGCCTCGGCACGGCGCAGCCACGGCTCGGCCTCGGACAATCGCCCCGTCTCGACGCAGAACCTGCCGTACCCGGTGGCGGCGACCACCCGGAGATGGTCGGAGTCACCGGCGCCGTCGATCATGCCGAGTGTCTGCTCCCAGAGTGGAATTGCCCGCGCGTGCAGGTCGTCGTCGCAGAGGGCGCCCGCGCACAGCACCCGCGCGAGGGCGCGCAAGCGGATGTGTTCGGCCGCGAGTTCGTCGAATTCGCCACGATCGCCGCCGTCCAGCGCGGCGAGTGCCTCCGCCGCCCCCTCGTGGTCGCCGACCGCCGCCGCCAGGCCCGCCTGCAGGAACTGGGCCCGTCTCGAGTAGCGGCAGATCATGCGCTCCATCTCGGCTTCCGGCATCCGCACCTGGCCCGCGGCCTCGGGCATGGTGCCGGCGGCGATCGCCGAGTAGACGGCCAAGCACTCGCGGATGCGGCCGACCGACTCCGATACCCCGTCGTGCGCCCCGCGGGCCAGGCAGATCTCCCCAAGTTGGGCAAGGACTTCCAGCATCAGGTCGTCGCGATTCTCCGCCTCGATCCGAGGTATCAGGGACAGCAGGAGATCCCGCGCGGCCGCCTCGTCGGCAGCCTCCGCCAGGCACCGCGCACGCTGAAGATCGGCGGGGATCGACACGGCTGCATCATAGGTCCGCGCGCGATGCCGGGCTGCCAGAACGGTGAGCGGCGGACGCCGGCCGAAGCCACGTCCGCCGCCCGGGATGGAACGGATCAACCGCAGGTCACCTTGATGTCGAAGTCCTTGGTGATCATCCCTGCCATGGGGTTCTTCAGGTCGGCGCCCTGCGCCTGGCCCGTGATGGTGTACGCCTTGCCGTCCACCGCCACGTTGGCCGAACCCACCTTGGCCCCCATGTTGTTGGCGACCGACAGGGCGTTGCCGTCGACGACGAGCGCCAGCGACTCGACCTTCGGGGTGGCCTCGTCGGTCATCACGACGGCCAATGCCTGCCGGCCGCCGGCCGCCGGCCGAGCCGCTGCCGATATTGATCCGGCCGCCCGTTTTGACGCACGTCACCGACGTCGGGTCCAGGCCCGCCAGGTCGGTGCCGCCCACCTTGACCTGCGCACCGGTACCGGTCGCCACGCTGGGCGCGGCGCTCGGAGCCGGGCCGGCCGTGTGGCCATCGCTCGAACAGCCCACCAGCGCCACCGAGGCCGCAGCGCAGCCGACAGTTCCAATCGCAGCCGCGAGAAGACGTTTCACCGATTCTCCCTTTCCTCATGCGCCGCCCCGTTGGCGTCGACATGGGAGCAAGTACAGACCGGCCCCGGCGCTACCGATCCCAAACTTCGCGCCGTCGTCTTCAGTAGGCTGCGACGGGGGCGGCGCTACGAAGGGAGACGCGATGGCCAGCGTGAAATGGCTGGATGAGCCTCAGGCGCACGACTTTCCGGCCGCGGCCGACTACCTGGCCCTGCTGGCGGAGCCGGGCATCGCCAATCAGCTGGCGGAAAAGATGAAGACCGGCGTCGTCAGCACCAAGAGGGCCAAGGACATCCTGCGGGCGGCCCGGTTGACGCTGCTACCCGACGACAACCCGCACGTGGCGGCGGATCTGACCAAGATCAAGAAGGGGCAGGCGCTGTCACCGATCCTGCTCGTCCGCGGCGACTTCACAACCGGTGTGCCGCTGCAGATCGCCGACGGCTACCACCGGGTCTGCGCGAGCTACCACACCGACGAGGACACCGACATCCCCGTCATCATCGTTTCGCCGTGACCGATCAGTCGTCGGGGGATTCGTCCACTGCCACGCCGCCGCGCGTGCGCCGCCGCATCCGGTGCGAGCCCTTGCCTGTGGGTCGCCGGTTACGCAGGCCGGGGCGCGGCTCTTCCTCTGCCTCGGTGGTCTCCCGCGCCTCCGACCCAGCCCCGGCGGCGACTTCCGTGGGCTGGGCGTCTTCGGTCGCTTCGGACTCTTCCGACTCGTCGGCGGCCTCGGCGTCTTCGGCCTCGTCCGATTCGTCGGCGTCGGCGGTCTCTTCGGACTCCTCGATCGCCTCGACCTCGTCCGCCTTGTCACCCTTCTTGCGGCGCAGTCGGCGCTGCTTGGGTTTCTTCGCCTTGATGGGTTTCGGCGGTGGCGGCGGCAGCTCGGCGACGAACGACAGGTAGAACGCCACGTACCCGAGCACACCGATGGCGGCGGCCGCCCCGTAAATCGCGAACAGGTACTGCCCGGCGGTGTCCAGGCTGAGCCAGATCTCGCTGATCGCGGTTCCGACGATGAGGATCCCGGCCAGCACGTGGGCCACGATCGACCAGATCCGGATCGACAGGGCCAGCTGCGGGGTGCCCAGCTCCGGCTTGCGGGTGCGCAGCAGCGTGAAGACCACCGGCAACGCGGCCAGCCCGATCAGCGCGCCGGACGCGATCCGACCGGCCATCCCTAACCCGCGTGGCATTTCCCCCATCAGCTCGTACCAGCGGGGCAACACGCAGAAGAAGTAGAGGACACCGGCGGCAACGAAGAAGGACGTGTGCCACACGATGAACCACTTCCGGGCCATAAGCCTCCTCAGGCTGGTGAGCTCACGCCAGCCTGCGGCGACCAGAACTCACGTCATTGTGCTTGTCCGCGTCCGAACCAAATGGCGGAGGATGCGGGATTTGAACCCGCGAGGGCTGTTAACCCAACCCGCGTTCCAGGCGAGCGCCATAGGCCACTAGGCGAATCCTCCGTGGCAATGGTAACTGAGGGTGGTGCGGCCGCCCTCAGTAGCCGGTCCGGGCCAGGTACTACACTCGCCGGTGGACCCCGCGCGGCGTCTATCCTGTGAACTCCCCCAGGGCCGGAAGGCAGCAAGGGTCAATGGGCTCTGTCGGGTGCGCGGGGTCCCCTATATCCGATTGAGTGGCGACCCGCTGCGCCCGGCTTCGCCGCGCTTGCGATCGCCACTATGAGCAGCGGAAGGGCACCTGGTGTCGCTGGATTCCCTCAGCCCGGAAGAGCTGGCCGCCGCGCACGCGCGCAACCAGCAGGATTACGCGGAGCTGCAGGCCAAGAAGCTCGCTCTGGACCTGACCCGCGGTAAGCCGTCCGCGGAGCAGCTCGACCTGTCCAACCAACTGCTGAGCCTGCCCGGAGACTCCTACCGCGACGGCGAGGGCACCGACACCCGCAACTACGGCGGCCTGCACGGTCTGCCGGAGCTCCGGGCGATCTTCGGCGAGCTCCTCGGCATCCCGGTGCCGAATCTGATCGCCGGAAACAACTCCAGCCTGGAGCTGATGCACGACGTCGTGGCCTTCTCGATGTTGTACCGCGGCGTGGACTCGCCGCGGCCCTGGAAGGACGAACCGAACGTCAAGTTCCTGTGCCCCGTCCCGGGCTACGACCGGCACTTCGCGATCACCGAGACCATGGGCGTCGAGATGATCCCGGTGCCGATGCTGCAGGACGGCCCGGACGTCGACCTGATCGAGGAACTGGTCGCCGTCGACCCCGCCATCAAGGGGATGTGGGCGGTGCCGGTTTTCGCCAACCCCACCGGCGTCACCTACTCCTGGGAGACGGTCCGGCGGCTCGTCCAGATGCAGACCGCGGCCCCGGACTTCCGGCTGTTCTGGGACAACGCCTACGCCGTGCACACGCTGACGCACGACTTCCCCCGCCAGGTCGACGTGCTTGGGCTGGCCGCCAAGGCCGGCAACCCGCACCGGCCCTACGTGTTCGCGTCCAGCTCCAAGATCACCTTCGCCGGGGCGGGCGTCAGCTTCCTGGGCGGATCGCTGGGCAACATCGCCTGGTACCTGCAGTACGCGGGGAAGAAGTCAATCGGTCCGGACAAGGTCAACCAGCTCCGGCACCTGCGCTTCTTCGGCGACGCGGACGGGGTGCGCTTGCACATGCTGCGCCACCAGCAGATCCTTGCCCCGAAGTTCGCGCTGGCCCTCGAGATCCTGGACCAGCGACTGAGCGACTCCAAGATCGCCTCCTGGACCGAACCCCA
This sequence comes from Mycobacterium sp. 050134, assembly GCF_036409085.1. Taxonomy (NCBI): domain Bacteria; kingdom Bacillati; phylum Actinomycetota; class Actinomycetes; order Mycobacteriales; family Mycobacteriaceae; genus Mycobacterium; species Mycobacterium sp. 050134. The sequence continues at coordinate 230,982 of NZ_JAZGLV010000008.1, read as the reverse complement.
GGGCGGCTACTTCATCAGCCTCGACGTGTTGCCCGGGACGGCCCGCCGGACCGTCGCGCTCGCCAAGGATGCCGGAATCGCGGTGACCGAGGCGGGCGCGTCGTTCCCGTACCGCAAGGACCCGGACGACACCAACATCCGGATCGCCCCCACCCTCCCGTCGCTGCCCGACCTGCGCGACGCGGTCGACGGGCTGGCTACCTGCGCCTTGCTGGCGGCATCGGAACACCTGCTGTCGGCGACGGCGCCGAGCGTCAGCTGAGGTCGCGCGACCAGCCGGGCACTCGTCACCGCGCGCCGGTAGCCTGCTGACCGTGGCCCTCTACCGCAAGTATCGACCGGCGAGCTTCGCCGAGGTGGTGGGGCAGGAGCACGTCACCGAACCCCTGTCCATCGCGCTGGACGCCGGCCGGATCAACCACGCCTACCTATTCTCCGGGCCCCGGGGCTGCGGGAAGACGTCGTCGGCCCGCATCCTGGCGAGGTCGCTGAACTGCGCCCAGGGCCCGACGTCCACCCCGTGCGGGGTGTGCGACTCGTGCACCGCGCTGGCGCCCAACGCGCCGGGCAGCATCGACGTCGTCGAGCTCGACGCCGCCAGCCACGGCGGGGTGGACGACACCCGCGAGCTCCGGGACCGCGCGTTCTACGCGCCGGCCCAGTCGCGCTACCGGGTGTTCATCATCGACGAGGCCCACATGGTGACCACGGCGGGGTTCAACGCGCTGCTGAAGATCGTGGAGGAACCGCCCGAGCACCTCATCTTCATCTTCGCCACCACCGAACCCGAGAAGGTGCTGCCGACCATCCGCTCGCGCACCCATCACTACCCGTTCCGGTTGCTGCCGCCGAAGACCATGCGGTCGCTGATCGGGCGGATCTGCGAACAGGAGGGCGTCGTCGTTGACGACGCGGTGTATCCGCTGGTGATTCGCGCCGGCGGCGGCTCGCCACGCGACACCCTGTCGGTCCTCGATCAGCTGGTGGCCGGGGCCGAGGATAGCCACCTGCGGTACCAGCGGGCGCTGGGCCTGCTGGGTGCCACCGACGTCGCACTGATCGACGACGCCGTCGACGCCCTCGCCGCGTCCGACGCGGCGGCGCTGTTCGGTGCGGTCGAATCGGTGATCGATGCCGGCCACGACCCGCGGCGCTTCGCCACCGACCTGCTCGAGCGGTTCCGCGACCTGCTCGTGATGCAGGCGGTCCCGGACGCCGCCAGCCGCGGCATCGTGGACGCGCCGGAGGACGTGTTGGACCGGATGCGCGAGCAGGCGGCCCGGATCGGCCCGGCGACCCTGACCCGCTACGCCGAGGTCGTGCAGGCCGGCCTGGGGGAGATGCGGGGGGCGACGGCGCCCCGGCTGCTCCTGGAGGTGGTCTGCGCGCGGCTGTTGCTGCCGTCGGCCAGCGACGCCGAGTCGGCGCTGCTGCAACGCGTCGAGCGGATCGAGAACCGCCTGGACATGTCCATCCCCCAGGCCGCAGCCCCGGCGGCGCCGCCCGCGCCGGTTGCCCGGCCCGTGCCGCCGTCGCGGCGGGTGACGGTGGCCGCCCCCGCCCCGGCCGCGGCGGAACCGGAGCCCAAGCCCGAACCGGCACCCCCGCCGCAGCCGGCGCCCCAGCCGCAACCCACGCCGGCGCCGGAACCCGTGTCGGCCCCCGGCGAACTCAACGCGGCCGCGGTGCGCACCATGTGGCCGACGGTGCGCGACAAGGTGCGCCAGCGCAGCCGCACCACCGAGGTGATGCTGGCGGGCGCCACCGTCCGCGCGGTCGAGGGCGACACCCTCGTGCTGACCCATGCCTCGGCGCCGCTGGCCAAGCGGCTCTGCGAACAGCGCAACGCCGACGTCATCGCCGACGCGCTCAAAGACGCGCTGGGCGTGAACTGGCGGGTGCGGTGCGAGGCCGGCGCGGCGTCACCCGCCGAACCCGACCCCGCGCCGCCCAGGACGGAACAGCCGGCGCCCGCGGTGGTCTCGGCGCAGCGCGACGAGGAGGAACACATGCTCGCCGAGGCCGGCCGCATCGACCCGTCGGCGCCCCGCCGCGATCCCGAAGAGGTCGCCCTGGAACTTCTGCAGAGCGAGCTGGGGGCGCGCCGGATCGACAACGGCTAGGCGGGCGCTAGGGCGTCCACCAGGGACGCAGCGGCAGGTCGTCGTCACCGCGGTCGTCGACCTTGGCCGCCAGCACGTGGTGCAGCTGCAGGTTGTTCTGCTCGAAGGCCACCCGCGACGCGGCCATGTACAGGCCCCAGACCTTCGCGGTCGCCAGGCCCACCTCGTCGACCGCCTCGTCCCAGTGCTCCACGAGGTTGTAGCACCAGTCGCGCAGCGTCATCGCGTAGTGATGCCGGAGGTTCTCCGTGTGCAGGACCTCGAACCCGATGTCCTGGGCCTCGCAGGTGATGCGCCCGGACCCGGTCAGCTCCCCGTCGGGGAAGACGTAGCGGTCGGTGAATCCGCCGGCGAACGAGGTCGACTTGTTGTCGTGGCGGGTGATGCAGTGGTTGAGGAGCAGGCCGCCGGTGCGCAACTTGGACTTGAGGAAGCCGAAGTAGGCGGGATAGTTCTTGACGCCGATGTGCTCGGTCAGCCCGATCGACGACACGGCGTCGAAGCCGGCCTCCCCGACGTCCCGGTAGTCGGAATGCCGCACCTCGGCCAGCTTCTCGAGCCCCTCGTCCTGGATCGCCTTGCGGGCCCACGCCGCCTGCTCGGCCGATAGCGTGGCCCCGATCACCCGCACCCCACGACGCGCGGCGTAGCGGACCATGCCGCCCCAGCCGCAGCCGACGTCGAGCAGCCGGTCGCCGGGCTGCAGCCGCAACTTCTCGAAGATCAGCCGGTACTTGTTCTCCTGGGCCTCTTCCAGCGTCGAGCCGGCGTCCGGGTAGACCGCGCACGTGTAGGTCATCGACGGCCCGAGCACCCTCTCGTAGAAGGTGTTCGACACGTCGTAGTGATGATGGATGGCCTCGGCGTCGCGGGTCTTGCTGTGCATGAGCCCGTCGGCCACGCGACGCCAGCGCGGCGGCGCCTCCTCCGGCGGCGGCGGCACCGGCAACAGCCGCTCGACGCCGATCGAGCGGACGACGTTGGCGAGCACCCGCGCCGGCGGCCGCTTGAACTGAACCCGGTCGGTCAGTGTCTTGAGCAGTTGGTACGGGTCGCCGGGGTGGACCCCGCACGCCTCCAGATCACCCGACACGTAAGCGCGGGCCAGGCCGAGTTCTCCGGGGGCGGTGGCGAGGTAGGTGGCGCCGCGGGGCGAAAGCAGGTTCAGCCCGAGCTCCGCGTCCTCGCTTCCGGCGGTGCTGCCGTCGTAGGCGGTGAACTTCAGCGGGTGGCGCCCGGTGGCGGCGAAGATCTCAAGGACCTCCGCCATGCTGAACTTGCCGGTCGTGGTGTTGCCGGAATCTTTCGTCGTCGTCATCGCCGTTGCACCGCCTTCGCGTAGAGGTCGAGTAGCCGGGAATCCGGATCGTAGGTCTTCTTGACCGTCTTGTAGGCCTCGCCGCCGTAGAGTTCATCGAACTCCTCGCGGGTGTAGAACGAGTCGGAGTACAGCGACTTGTGGCCGTCGAGCTCGCTAACCTTCGCCTCGATCATCCGGTTGGTGGCGCCTGCCGAGCTTCCCGCGGCGCCGGCGGGCACCGACGACCAGAACCCGACGTTGACGAAGGTGTGGTCCGGCCGGATCGGGTACAGCGGCCAGCCCTCGCGGTCGCGCAGCCGCAGCGGGCACAGCCAGATCGGTGTGATGGGCACGCTGTCGAGGAACCACTCCAGGAACTCGCAGGTCCGCTCGACGGGCACCTCGATATCCTGCACCACCCGTTCGCGCGGGGGACGCCCGTTGCGCTTCTCGATCCGATCGGCGATGCCGTAGCGCTGATCGAGGGCGACCAGCTTCCAGTAGAAGCTGCTGCGCCGGTAGCGGCGCGGCCACCACCTGCGTACCTGCGGGTTCTGCACGCCGAACGCACGAGAACACCAGAACCAGTCGGTGTCCCAGCGCCAGAGGTAGTCGTGGATGGTCAGGCGGTCGTCCTTGGTCGCCTCCACACCTGCGGCGTCGTGGCGGATCGACTGGTAGTAGATGTTCTTCCCGGTGTAGTCGCTGACCGGGCCCGGGGTGGTGGTGCGCCGCCCGACGCACAGGTAGCTCTCGTCCGGTCCGAACACCACGCCGTCGAGGTAGTCCACCGGGGTGCCGCCCTGCCCACCGGTGTCGATGATGCGTTCCATCGCCGCCACCAGCTCGGGTAGCGACCGGAACCGCACGTGCCGCAGGGCCACAAATGGTGCGACGGGCTCCAGCTCGATCCTCAGTCTGGTCGAATACCCAAGCGTGCCATAGGAATTGGGGAAGGCGCGGAACAGGTCGGCGTGCTGGCCGCGTGACGCGGTGACCAATTCCCCTGCGCCGGTGAGAATGTCCATCTCGAGGACCGATTCGTGCGGCAGGCCGTTTCGGAACGACGCCGATTCGATGCCCAGGCCACTGACCGCGCCGCCGAGGGTGATGGTCTTGAGCTGCGGAACCACAAGCGGGGAAAGGCTGTACGGCAGCGTCGCGGCGACCAGGTCCTCGTAGGTGCACATGCCGGCCACGTCGGCGGTCCGGGCCTCGGGGTCGACGGACAGCACGCCGGTCAGCCCCGACGTGTCCAGCCCCCGGGCATCGCTTTTGGCGCGGGCGCGGAACAGGTTTGAGGTGGGTTTGGCGAGTCGGACGGCGGACGTTGTCGGGATGGATCGATAACTCGCCATCAACCGATCAACGCCCGCTGCGTGGGCCGAGAGTGCAGATCCAGGGTCAGGCACCACATATACCCTAGTCTTCGACAACAGCCCGTGCACCCGCGCGCGGGTGCCGCCACACGAGATCGCCAGAGGAGTTGCCTTGGCACAGGTGAGCGCCGCCAGCACGATTTTGATCAACGCCGAACCCGCGGCCACCCTCGCCGCCGTCGCGGATTATCAGACGGTGCGCCCGAAGATTCTGTCCCCGCAGTACAGCGACTACCAGGTGCTGCAGGGTGGGCAGGGGGCCGGGACCGTCGCTAAGTGGCGATTGCAGGCCACCAAGTCGCGGGTGCGCGACGTGCAGGTCGACGTCGACGTCGCCGGTCACACGGTCATCGAGAAGGACGCCAACTCGTCGATGGTCATCACCTGGACGGTGGCTCCCGCCGGCCCCGGCTCGAGCGTCACCGTCAAGACCACCTGGAACGGCGCCGGCGGCGTCAAGGGCTTCTTCGAAAAGACCTTTGCGCCTTTGGGTTTGAAGCGGATCCAGGGTGAGGTGCTGGCGAACCTGAAGAAGGAGCTGGAAACCTAGCGCGGCGACGATGCGCGCCGCGTAGCGGCGTGAGGAGGAGCGGCGCAATCGGGCCTAGCGCGCCTGGCCCTGGGTGGCCAGGAAGCCCGCGATCCCGCGAACCATGGCGTCGGCGTACTTCTGCCGGCCCTCGGCGGACTCCATCAACGCCGAATCCGCCGGGTTCTTCATGTTGCCGCACTCGACCAGGATCGACGGATATTGCGCGAGGTTCAGGCCGGTCAGATCGGAACGCCCGTACAGACCGTCCTGGCCGATGTAATTGGCGGGCGGGATGCCGGAGGCCTGCAGCTGGTCGCGCATGATTCGGGCGTACTGGACCGACGGCCCGGCCTGTGCCTGGTTGAGCGGCGGCGCCGAGTAGTTGACGTGGAATCCCCGGCCGGAGGCGGGGCCGCCGTCGCCATGGATGCTCAGCACCGCGTTCGGGTGCAGGGCGTTGGCCATGTTGGCGCGCGCGTCCACGCACGGGCCCAGCCCGGTGTCGTTGCCGCGCGACAACGCGGTCCGCACGCCCAGCGCGTTCAGCGCGGCGCGCACGCGCAGCGCGGTGTCCCAGGTGAAGGTGTGCTCCTGGTAGCCGCTGTTGGTCGACGTTCCACTCGCCTGGCAGTCCTTGGTGCCGCCGCGGCCGGTGGGCACCTGACGCGAGATGGACGCGTCGTTCGAGCCGTTGTGGCCCGGATCGATGAAGACGACCATGCCGGCCACGTTGGAGGGGACGGCGCTCGCCGTCGGGGTGATGGCCGTCGACGCCGCAATCAGCACACCGACCACGAGTTTGATTCCGACACGCTTGCTCAGTCGTAGGTCCACGGCGCCAAGGTAGCGGCGGGCGGTCTACGCTGGGGGTTTCGAATCGCCCAATACGCACAGGCGAAACCAAGTCGAGACCAAGATGCGAGGGGATTGTCATGCAACCCGGAGGCGACATGTCGGCGCTGCTCGCTCAGGCGCAGCAGATGCAGCAAAAGCTCATGGAAGCTCAGCACCAACTCGCGACCGCCGAGGTGCACGGCCAGGCCGGCGGGGGATTGGTCAAGGTCGTCGTCAAGGGCAGCGGCGAGGTGGTCGCGGTCCAGATCGACCCCAAGGTCGTCGACCCCGAGGACATCGAGACCCTGCAGGACCTGGTCGTCGGCGCCATGTCCGACGCCTCGCAGCAGGTCACCCGGATGGCGCAGGAGCGGCTGGGCGCGCTGGCCGGGGGTATGGGCGCGCCGCCCGCGGCCCCGCCACCCACGCCGCCGACCCAGGTGCCGGGGCTGTAACCGTAGTTCCAATATGTTCGAGGGACCCGTCCAGGATCTGATCGACGAGCTTGGGAAGCTGCCGGGAATCGGACCCAAGAGCGCGCAGCGCATCGCGTTCCACCTGTTGTCGGTCGAGCCGCCGGACATCGACCGGCTGACGGCGGTGCTGTCCCGGGTCCGCGACGGCGTGCGGTTCTGCGCGGTCTGCGGCAACGTCTCCGACAACGAGCGGTGCCGCATCTGCGCGGATCCGCGCCGCGACGGCTCGCTGGTGTGCGTCGTCGAGGAGCCCAAAGACGTCCAGGCCGTCGAGCGCACCCGCGAATTCCGGGGCCGCTATCACGTGCTCGGTGGGGCGTTGGATCCGCTGTCCGGCGTGGGGCCCGAGCAACTGCGGATCCGGGAGCTGTTGAGCCGCATCGGCCAGCGCGTCGACGACGTCGACATCACCGAGGTGATCATCGCGACCGACCCCAACACCGAGGGCGAGGCGACGGCCACCTACCTGGTGCGAATGCTGCGCGACATCCCCGGCCTGACCGTCACCAGGATTGCCTCCGGGCTGCCGATGGGCGGCGACCTGGAATTCGCCGACGAGCTGACCCTGGGCCGCGCGCTCACGGGCCGGCGCGCGATGGTCTGAGCGGTTCAGTCGGTCACGACGGCGAAGTTGTTGCTGGTCGCCCACGCCTGCTCGAAGGCAGGGAGGGCCACCTGCTCGTCACGGCCGGCCTCGACGCCGCTGTCGTTGAGGTGCACCACCCGGGCATCGGTGTCGATGCCGGTGACGACGACGAAGTGGTTCTCCTTCGTGCGGTTGCCGGGTTGGCCCCAAATGATCTTGTCGTTGAGTCCGACGATCACCTTGCGGCCGCGGTCCAGGTCTTGCGCGAGCGCAGCGATGTCGGTGTGCACCCCGGTTGCGTGCACCCCGTAGTGCGCCAACAGCACCGCCAGGTCGCCGTTGCTGGTCCTGCCCTCGGGCCGATAGATCGGGCCCGGGTGGCTGACGCTGGGGACCCTGCCGGCCGCGGCGGTGACCTCGTCCTCGTTGGGCAGGTGGCCGCTGATTTGGCCGACGACGTCGGCCACGGCCATCTCCCCGCAGTCCAGGTCTTGTTGCTGGTAGCGCCAGTAGGGTGCCGCGGCGGCCGGGTCGCCGTGCATCCCGTCGCTGTTGGCGTTGGCCGTGCCGGCGAAGACGACCGCCGCAACGCCGGTAACGCCCACGATCGTGGCGAGCTTGCGGTTTGCCATGGACCTAAGGCTGAGCGATGGCCCTCAAAGGATCCTTGGATTGCACGAGACGTAAACCTTGGCGACGCCGCGCGGCGTGTCGTCGCCAAGGTTTACGTGTCGTGAAAACAGCAGCCGGCTCAGCGCGCGGCCAGCCGCTCCCGGCGCAGCAGGTCCACCTCGGGCATCTCCAGCGGCGCCAGCTCGCCCACCACCTTGCCCAGCAGCAGGTCGGCCAGCTCCGGGTTGCGGGCCAGACACGGCCCGTGCATGTAGGTCGCCACGACGCTGCCCTGGACCGCGCCGTCGAAGCCGTCGCCCGCCCTGTTGCCGGCGCCCTTGACCACCGCGCCCAGCGGGGACGCCGCCGGGCCCAGGACCGTGCCACCCCGGTGGTTCTCGAAGCCGGTGAGCCGTTGGGCCAGCCCGGTGAGCAGCGGCTTGCTGACCAGCTCGCCGATGGTGCGCTTTTCCTGCGGCGACGTCGTCGCGTCCAGCATGCCCACGCCGTCGACGCGTTCGCCGGCGGACGTCTCGTACCACTGCCCGAGCACCTGCACGGCCGCGCAGATCGCCAGCACGGGCGCGCCGCGTTCGGCGGCGCGCTGCAGCCCCGGATGCCGGATGAGGTGCCGGGTCGCCAGCCGCTGCGCGTAGTCCTCCGCCCCGCCCAGCGTGTAGAGGTCAAGCGAGTCGGGCACCGGCTCGGCCAGCGTGATCTCGACGATCTCGGCGGGGATGCCGCGTAGCCGCAGCCGCTGGCGCAGCACCAGGGCGTTGCCGCCGTCGCCGTAGGTCCCCATCACGTCGGGCAGCACCAGCCCGATCCGCACGATCGAGTCAGCCATGGCGCGCCAACGCCCGTTGCAGCTGCAGGAACGCGGTGTAGTTGGCGACGACCTCGACCCGTCCGGGCGGGCACGACGCGATGGCGGCGACGGTGTCGTGAACGAGGGTGTGCTCGACGCCCGCGTATCCGAGCCGCACCGCGAGGTCGGTGCCGCGTTCCCCGGCGGCGACCACGGACGTGCGCTCGCGCTGTCGTTCCTCGCAGGATTCGCCTCGTAACCCACGAGGCTCACCAGCGAGATGTTCGAAGCGCACGTCCCACAGCCAGGACAGGTCCTCGCCGTCGGGCACCTGACCGTTGACCGAGATGACCACCCCGGCGGCGTGCTTGTCGACCATCGAAAGCGCCTCCTGCCAGCCGGCGGGGTTCTTGGCCAGCAGGAGCCGCGCGTCATGCCGGCCGATGCGCACACTTCGGTAGCGGCCCGCGACCTCGTCGACGCCCGAGACGGCCGCGACGGCCTTGACCGGATCGGCCCCCAGCGCGACGGCCGCCGCGACGGCCTGGGCGGCGTTGCCCCGGTTGACCGCTCCCGGCAGCGCGAGCCGCATCGGCAGGGCCAGCCCGTCGGGCCCGTACAGCGCCTCGTCGTCGAACCACCACTGGGGGCTGGGCCGCTTGAAGTCGGCGCCGGTGGAATACCAGTGGTGTTCGTCGCGGACGATGACCTCGCCCGAGCGTGGGCAGCTGACCGAGTCATTCGCCCACGAGCCGCCCGCGGCCACCCACACCACCTGCGGGCTGTCGTAGGCCGCCGAGGTCATCAGCACGTCGTCGCAGTTGGCGACGACGACAGCCTTCGGGTGCCGCGCCAGGCCGGCCCGCAGCGTGCGCTCGATGACGTTGATCTCGCCGACGCGGTCCAGCTGGTCGCGCGACAGGTTCAGCAGCACGACGACGGCGGGGTCCACGGCGTCGGATACGTGCGGCACGTGCATTTCGTCGACTTCCAGTGCAGCCAGGGGGGCCCGGCGGTCGGCGGCCAGCGCGGCGATCAGCCCGGCGTCCATGTTGGCGCCCTCGGCGTTGGTGGCGACCGACCCCAGCGTGCCGAGGGCGGCCGCCGTCATCCTCGTCGTGGTCGACTTGCCGTTGGTGCCGGTGACGATGACGGTGTGTCGGCCCACCCCGAGCTGGCGCAGGACCGAGCGGTCCAGCGTCATCGCGACGAGGCCACCGATCATCGCGCCCGCCCCGCGACCGGTGACGCGCGACGCCCACCGTGCGCTCGCTCCTGCGGCGAGCGCCAGACGTGCGCGGGTGGTGACCACCCGCGCAGATTACCCACCGACACGACAGCGCAGCGACCCGGCGATGTCGGTCGGACGTGCCATCCTCAAGTCATGAGTGCGGTGCCCTGGGGCCGGCCGGCCCGCGAGCCCGATGGGGGCTGGGCTGTCATCGACGTCGAGACATCGGGCTTCCGGCCGGGACAGGCCCGCGTCATCAGCCTGGCGGTGCTCGGCCTCGACGCCGACGGCCGTGTTGAGCAGTCCGTCGTGAGCCTGCTCAACCCCGGCGTGGATCCGGGCCCCACCCATGTGCACGGCCTCACCGCCGCCATGCTCGAAGATCAGCCGCACTTCGCCGACGTCGTCGACGACGTGGTCAAGGTGCTCGACGGGCGCACGCTAGTGGCCCACAACGTCGCGTTCGACTACGCGTTCCTGGCCGCCGAAGCCGAGCTCGTCGAGGCCGAACTGCCCATCGACTCAGTCATGTGCACGGTCGAGCTCGCCCGGCGGCTGGACCTGCGCATCGACAACCTGCGGCTGGAGACCCTCGCCGCGCACTGGGGCGTGACCCAGGAGCGGCCGCACGACGCCTTCGACGACGCGCGGGTGCTGACGGGCGTGCTGGCGCCCGCGCTCGAGCGGGCGCGCGAGCTCGACGTCTGGCTGCCGGTGCGTCCGGTGGGCCGCCGCCGCTGGCCGAACGGCCGGGTGACCCACGACGAGCTGCGCCCGTTGAAGGTGCTCGCCTCGCGAATGCCGTGCCCGTATCTGAATCCCGGGCTCTACGTGTCCGGCCGGCCGCTGGTGCAGGGCATGCGGGTGGCCCTGGCGGCCGAGGTCGGCCGCACGCACGAGGAACTGGTCGAACGCATCCTGCACGCCGGGCTGGCCTACAGCGACGCCGTCGACGGGGAGACCTCGCTGGTGGTCTGCAACCACCCCGCGCCGGATCAGGGCAAGGGCTATCTGGCCAAGCAACTCGGCGTGCCGGTGGTTTCGGACGCACAGTTCATGGACTCCGTCCGCGCGGTCGTCGGCGGCACTAGCATGGAGGAGTTCACCGACACCGCCGCGGCCGACCAACAGCTCGCGTTGTTCTGACGCCCGTCTGACCCTGCGGGCTGAACACCGACCAAGGTCGCCAGCTGATTCATCCGTAACTCCCAGCAATACCCCAGCCGTTGAGCGCGCCAACCGCGTACGAGGTTGTTACTATTGCGCAAATCACCGCGGGACGCGAAATGCGTCCTGCGAGTTGCGCTCTGGGGGGGGAGCCGATCGTAAGTTGCCGCATCGATCGGGTCGGTGAGGATTCGTGTAATGAGTGGACGCTTGGCGGATTTCAACGTCGATCGGCGGGTATTGCCGATCACGGGAATCGCGATCTTCATCGGCGCCCTGTCGGCGGGGGTGGCGTGGTGTCTGCTGAAGTTGATCGGGCTGGTCACCAATCTGGTTTTTTACCAACGAATTTCGGATGAACTGGTCGCACCCGCGGCGAATCACCATCCCTGGTGGCTCATCCTGGGCGCGCCGGTGGCCGGCGGTCTGGTCATCGGTCTGATGGCTCGGTACGGGTCGGATCAGGTACGCGGCCACGGCATGCCGGAGACGATCGAGGTGATCCTCACCGGTAGTAGCCGCGTCGAGCCCAGAGTTGCTGTCCTGAAGCCAATTTCGGCGGCGATCAGCATTGGCACCGGCGGTCCCTTCGGCGCGGAGGGGCCGATCGTCATGACCGGCGGCGCGATGGGTTCCGTCGTCGCCCAATTCCTGCACTTGACCGCGGATGAGCGAAAAATACTGCTCGCCTCCGGCGCCGCCGGAGGCATCGCGGCCACCTTCAACGCGCCGCTGGCCTCCATCCTGCTGGCCGTCGAATTGCTGCTCTTCGAATGGCGGCCGCGAAGCATGGTCCCGGTCGCCAGCGCGGTCGCGATGGCGACCGTGGTACGGCTGTTTATTCTCGGTTCCGCGCCGGTGTTTCCGGTCGAGGCGCCGTCGGTTGAGATCCATTGGTCGACAAATGCATTAGCGATAGCCGTCGGAATAGCGGGAGCCGCGCTGGCCATCGCGGCCACTCACTTGGTCTATTGGGCCGAGAGGGCGTTCCCTCGTCTGCCGATCCATTGGATGTGGTGGCCGGCCATAGGCGGTCTGATAATCGGCGCGGGCGGCCTCATCGAACCGCGGGCCCTCGGCGTCGGCTACAACGTGATCGGCGCGCTTCTCGCCGGACATGCCGGCATGTCGCTGATCGTCGGCATTCTCGTGGTGAAAACCGCGATCTGGGCGCTTGCGCTCGGTTCGGGAACTTCAGGCGGTGTGTTCGCTCCGGTGTTCATGATCGGCAGCGCGCTGGGAGCCTTTGTCGGGCAGTGGTTTCCGCACGTGTATCCAGGGTTCTGGGCGATGTTGGGCCTGGCGGCCGTGGTTTCCGGCATCATGCGGGCGCCCCTCGCCGCAATCATGTTCACCCTCGAACTGACCCGCGCCTGGCCCGCGATGCTTCCGGTGATCATCGCCACGATCACCGCCTACGTCATATCCGCCTTGTTGCTTGACCGCTCGGTGCTCACCGAGAAGATCGCACGGAGCGGAATGCACCTGACCCGTGATTACACAACCGACCCGTTGGAGGCGTTTCTGGTCGCCGAAGTGATGCGGTCCGGGGTGTCGCCCACGCCGGTGGGCGGCACGATAAGCGCCCAGGCCACGCTGCGGCACGCTGCGAATGTTTTCGCAGAGTCAGACGGCCGGCCGCTGCGCGTGGTGTCGGGGAACGGCTCCGACGAAGGCCATCTGTTGATGAAGGACTTGCTCACCGCCCGGCTGCACGACCTCAACGAGGACACCGAACGGACCAGGCACCTCATTCCCTATTTCCCCAAGCCGCCGCAGAGTATCGTCCGGCGCTGGGCGTCGGCGTCGATGCGGGACCGCGATCGGGATAGCCGCAGCGACCGTGCGAGTTGAAATCCGCTGACGCCCAGGCTCAATGGTGCCGACCCGCCGCGCCCGGCGCTGGCGCCGCGCTTGCGATCGGCTAGCGCAACGCGCGGTTGACCGCCGACACCACGGCGCGCAATGAGGCGGTGGTGATCGACGGCGCGATGCCCACGCCCCACACGGTGCGGCCATCAACCCGGTCCGACGGGCGCCGACCCGCTTCGCCCGGCTTGGCCGGGCTTGCGATCGACACCGAGCCCGATTGGTGCCGACCCGCTTCGCCCGGCTTCGCCGCGCTCGCGATCGACACCGAGCCCGATTGGTGCCGACCCGCTTCGCCCGGCTTCGCCGCGCTCGCGATCGACACCGAAGCCTCCACGTACGCCGCCGCCTGCGCGTCGTCGCCGGCGCTCATCGCGTGCTCGGAGTAGTCCAGGACCGCGACGTCGAACCCGACGGTTCCCAGCGCGTGCACGAACGCAGCGAGCGGGCCGTTGCCGGTGCCGGTGATCTCGGTCTCCACGCCGTCGATCTTGACGGTGGCCTCGATCGTCGTCGCGCCGCCGTCTTCGTCGGAGGCGTCGACCCGTTGCTTGATGCGCTCCAGCGGCCGCACCGGGGCCAGGTACTCCTCCGAGAAGGCGTCCCACATCTCCTTCGGCGACACCTCACCGCCCTCGCCGTCGGCGATCTTCTGGATCACCTGGGAGAACTCGATCTGTAGCCGGCGCGGCAGAGCCAGGCCGTGGTCGGCCTTCATGATGTAGGCCACCCCGCCCTTGCCGGACTGCGAGTTGACCCGGATCACCGCCTCGTAGGTGCGTCCGACGTCCTTGGGGTCGACCGGCAGGTAGGGCACCTGCCACAGCAGGTCGTCGACGTCGGCCGAGGCCTCGTCGGCGGCCACCTTCATCGCGTCCAGGCCCTTGTTGATGGCGTCCTGGTGGCTGCCGGAGAACGCGGTGTAGACCAGGTCCCCGCCGTAGGGGTGGCGTTCGTGCACCGGCAGCTGGTTGCAGTACTCGACCGTGCGGCGGACCTCGTCGATGTTGGAAAAGTCGATCTGCGGGTCGACGCCGCGGGAGAACAGGTTCAGCCCGAGCGTCACCAGGCACACGTTGCCGGTGCGCTCACCGTTGCCGAACAGGCAGCCCTCGATTCGGTCCGCCCCGGCCTGATAGCCCAATTCGGCTGCGGCGACGGCGGTCCCGCGGTCGTTGTGCGGATGCAGGCTCAGGATGACGGAGTCGCGGTTGGCCAGGTTGCGGCTCATCCACTCGATCGAGTCGGCGTAGACGTTCGGTGTCGCCATCTCCACGGTGGCCGGCAGGTTGAAGATGATCGGGTTATCGGGCGTCGGCCGGATGATTTCGCCGACGGCGTCGCACACTTGCTTGGCGTACTCCAGCTCGGTCCCGGTGTAGGACTCGGGCGAGTACTCGAACCGCCAGCGGGTGCCGGGGTGCTTTGCCGCCTCCTCGATGCACTTGCGCGCGCCGGCGGTGGCGATGTCCTGGACGGCGGCGCGGTCGGCACGGAAGACGACGCGGCGCTGCAGGATCGAGGTGGAGTTGTAGAAGTGCACGATGACGTTGGCGGCGCCCTCGCAGGCCAGGAAGGTGCGCTCGATCAATTCGTCGCGGCACTGGGTCAGCACCTGGATGGTGACGTCGTCGGGGATGGCGCCGTCGCTGATGATCTCGCGGACGAAGTCGAAGTCGGTCTGGCTGGCCGAGGGGAACCCGACCTCGATCTCCTTGTAGCCCATCCGCACGAGCAGCTCGAACATGCGGCGCTTGCGGGCGGGGCTCATCGGGTCGATGAGCGCCTGATTGCCGTCACGCAGGTCGACCGCGCACCACAGGGGCGCACGGGTGACGACGCGGTCGGGCCAGGTGCGGTCGGGCACGCGGATGGGCTCGACCTCGTCGGCGAACGGCCGGTACCGGTTGACGGGCATCGACGAGCCGCGCTGGGGATTCCATGCGGGCTGGTCCGGGCCGGGCGGGCCGGCCGGGGTGACGATGGTGCGTGCCGACTTGTAGGCGTCGGCTGAATCGGAAATGGTCACGGTAGTTGCTCCGGGGTGTCAGAAGGGACCTCAGACCGGCGCATCGCGAACACCCGCGACGGGAGGCCGGTCTGGATCAGACCCCGTCGCGGCGTCCGAGGAGGAGCACCCGCTGCACGGTTGGCACTCTACCGCGATCCGTCCCGGGACCAAAACGGTGCGAGCGTCCGCCGGGCGCGGGGGTCCTGGGCGCCGCCGGGCGCGAACCCGTACGCAAGCGCCACGCTCTGCGCCGGTGGCCAGGAAATCATGCCGCGCCCCCACGTATTCTGTTGTGGACTTAAGGACCCGCGGGGAAGGGAAACAGTGGCGCTCGTCGTGCAGAAGTACGGCGGATCTTCGGTGGCCGACGCCGACCGGATCCGCCGCGTCGCCGAGCGCATCGTCGCGACGAAGAAGCAGGGCAACGACGTCGTCGTGGTGGTCTCGGCGATGGGCGACACCACCGACGATCTGATGGACCTGGCCCAGCAGGTCTGCCCGGCCCCGCCGCCCCGCGAACTCGACATGCTGCTTACGGCGGGCGAGCGCATCTCCAACGCGTTGGTGGCCATGGCGATCGAGTCGCTCGGCGCGCAGGCGCGGTCGTTCACCGGGTCCCAAGCCGGCGTGATCACCACCGGAACGCACGGCAACGCGAAGATTATTGACGTCACTCCCGGGCGGCTGCAGGCCGCCCTCGACGAGGGCCGCATCGTGCTGGTCGCCGGCTTTCAGGGCGTCAGCCAGAACACCCGCGACGTCACCACGCTCGGCCGCGGCGGCTCGGACACCACCGCGGTGGCCCTGGCCGCGGCGCTGCACGCCGACGTCTGCGAGATCTACACCGACGTCGACGGCATTTTCAGCGCGGACCCCAGGATCGTCCACAACGCCCGCAAGCTCGACACGGTGACGTTCGAGGAAATGCTCGAGATGGCCGCCTGCGGCGCCAAGGTCCTCATGCTGCGCTGCGTGGAATACGCCCGCCGCTACAACATTCCGGTGCACGTGCGCTCGTCATACTCGGAACTGCCGGGCACCGTCGTCGTCGGATCGATCAAGGACAAGCCAATGGAAGACCCCATCCTGACCGGAGTCGCGCACGATCGCAGCGAGGCCAAGGTGACCATCGTCGGGATCCCCGACATCCCCGGCTATGCGGCCCGGGTGTTCCGCGCGGTAGCCGACGCGGACGTGAACATCGACATGGTGCTGCAGAACGTCTCGAAGGTCGAGGACGGCAAGACCGACATCACCTTCACCTGCTCACGGGACAGCGGGCCCACCGCGGTGGCCAAGCTGGACGCGCTCAAGGACGAGATCGGGTTCATGCAGCTGCTCTACGACGACCACATCGGCAAGGTGTCGCTGATCGGCGCCGGCATGCGAAGCCATCCCGGCGTGACCGCCACCTTCTGCGAGGCGCTCGCGAAGGTCGGCGTGAACATCGAGCTGATCTCCACCTCGGAGATCCGGATCTCCGTGCTGTGCCGCGACACGGAATTGGACAAGGCCGTCGTCGCGTTGCACGAGGCATTCGCCCTCGGCGGCGAGGAAACGGCGACCGTGTACGCGGGGACGGGCAGGTAGATGGTTTCGATAGGCGTCGTGGGCGCCACCGGTCAGGTGGGCCAGGTGATGCGCACCCTGCTCGACGAGCGCGACTTCCCGGCGAGCACCGTACGGTTCTTCGCGTCGGCGCGCTCGCAGGGCCGCAAGCTCGAGTACCGCGGCCAGGAGATCGAGGTCGAGGACGCCGGCACGGCGGACCCCAGCGGCCTGGACATCGCGCTGTTTTCCGCCGGCTCGAAGATGTCGCGGGTGCAGGCGCCGCGGTTCGCCGCGGCCGGGGTGACGGTCATCGACAACTCGTCGGCCTGGCGCAAGGACCCGGACGTGCCGCTGGTGGTGTCCGAGGTGAACTTCGAGAGGGATGTCGCCGGCGCCGCCCGGTCCCTCAAGAAAGGCATCATCGCCAACCCGAACTGCACCACCATGGCGGCGATGCCGGTGCTCAAGGTGCTGCACGACGAGGCGGAGCTGGTGCGCCTGGTGGTTTCGAGCTACCAGGCGGTGTCCGGCAGCGGCCTGGCCGGCGTCGAGGAGCTGGCCACCCAGGCCCGCGCCGTCGTCGGCGACGCCGAGCAGTTGGTGTATGACGGGTCCGCTCTGCAGTTCCCGCCGCCGAAGACCTACGTCGCGCCGATCGCGTTCAACGTGGTGCCGCTGGCCGGATCGCTGGTCGACGACGGCTCGGGCGAGACCGACGAGGACCAGAAACTGCGCTTCGAGAGCCGCAAGATCCTGGGCATCCCCGAGCTGCTGGTCAGCGGGACGTGTGTGCGCGTTCCGGTGTTCACCGGCCACTCGCTGTCGATCAACGCCGAGTTCGCCCGGCCGCTGTCGCCGGAGCGCGCCCGCCAACTGCTCGACGGAGCACCGGGTGTCCGGGTCGTCGATGTGCCGACGCCGCTGGCCGCCGCCGGCGTCGACGAGTCGTTGGTGGGCCGCATCCGGCACGACCCGGGGGTGGCCGACGGACGCGGCCTTGCGCTGTTCGTCTCGGGCGACAACCTGCGCAAAGGCGCGGCGCTGAACACCATCCAGATCGCCGAACTGCTGGCCGCCGAGTTGTGACCGGCGGGTGAGATCCGCCCCCCGCATCCTGATCGTCCTCGTAACTGTGCTCGTGCCGCAATCCTCGATTGCGGTCGCGCGCGCCGATCCGCCGGCTCCGTCGCCGGAGCCCGTGCTGCAGCCCCTGGCGCCGGGCGAGGTGATTCGCCTCGGCCCGACGGCCGGAACGGGCACGCCGACAAAGGATTTCAACGTCGGCGCCACGGATCTTTGTGAATTCATGGAGTTCCCCAGCGAAGTGCTGCAGGTGTGTGGTGACAGCTTTCCCGGGCAGGGGGTCGGCTTCGGCCGCGACTTCGCGCCGATCGCGCTGCGCGTCGACACGTCCTCCGTCGACGACCCGGCCGGGGTGCGCTACTCCGGAGTCCTCGGCGTGCGCGACCCACTGCTGGCCGACTCCGCGCCGCCGGGGGACTCCCAGCTGCCGGCCGGCGTCGTGCAGATCAACCGGCGCAACTACCTGATGGTGACGACGACCAGCGACCTGCAGCCGCAGTATTCGCGGCTCGTGATGGCCGAACCGGCCCGCGCAGGGTGGCGAACCGTGCCCGGTTCGCGGCGCGACAAGTCGTTCCAGGGCGGCTCGCAGACCCAGATCAGCGGGTACTACGACCCCGTTCCCACCCCGGATTCGCCCAGCGGGTGGGTCTACATCGTGGCCAACAGCTTCACCCGCAGCCATCCCGTGCTGCTCTACCGCGTCACACCGCAGAACTTCACCGACCGGTCGCGGTGGCAGGGTTGGGCGCCCGGACCCGACGGCGGGTGGAATAGGCCACCCGCCCCGCTGTGGCCGGACATGGTCGGTGAGATGTGTTTCCGGGAGATCGACGGCAAGGCCGTGCTGTCGTACTTCAACGCCAGCACTGGCAACATGGAGGTGCGGGTGGCCAACGATCCCACGGCGCTGGGCGACGCGCCGGTGACCACGGTGGTGCAGCACGACGAATGGCCGGACCCCGCGGAGAGCCTCCCGCCACCGGACGACAATCGGCTCGCGCAGCCGTACGGCGGCTACATCTCGCCCGGGTCGACACTCGACGAGCTGCGGATCTTCGTCAGCCAATGGGACACTCGCGCCCGCGTGGCGGCGCCGTATCGGGTCATCCAGTTCGCGGTCCGCCCGTTCGAACCGGACTAGCGTCCACACTGGTGCATGGAATTCGTCAGCGCCGACCCGGTCCTGGCCGTCCACGATCTGGCCGCGGCCGCCGAAGGTTTCGCGCCGTGCTCGGCTGCACCGTCACCCGAAGGGCACCGCTTCATGGTGTCCGAACCGACCTCTTCGCAGAGCATCGCACCAGGTAGGCGGGGTCTTCAGCTCACAGCTGCTACATAAGTGGCGCATAGCCGCCACTGTAGGTATCAGCTTCATCATGAGTCTCATGAGTGAAACATCCGAAACCCCCACCGTGCGGTCTTCCACCGCAACTGCGCCGGCGCCCGCGCCAGCGGAGATAGCGCCTTACCGGACCCCTCGCGTCTTCCTCGCCGCGGCGTGGGTCGCCATCGTCGCCGGAATCGTGTTCATCGTCTCGGTCATCTTCTTCACCGGGATGGCGCTCGGGCACCAAGGTCACGGCTACCACGGCCACAAGCACCACGCGATGATGATGCACCCGCACCGCTTCGGGCCGGGTCCGGGCGGTCCGGGTGGCCCCGGCGGCCCGGCGTTCGCTCCGGGCAACGGACCGGGCCCGGCATCGGTGACACCCGGCGCGCCCGGGCCCGGCCAGGTCCCCTCGTCGGTCGCCCCGCCCCGGTAACCGCGGCGCCCCGGCGCCCACCAACTCAACAAGTCGTAGCCCGGCGCTCACGCGAGCGCCGGGCTACCCGGCGTTCTGCCGCACCTTCAGGGGCAATTCACAGCAAGTTGTCCCGCCAACCTGTTTAATGCCATCGCCGCGAGGGGCAGTATTCAGGACATGACCGAAACACCCGAACCCACGACGCGACCGGCCTCCGTCGCCGCGGCCCCGCCCCCGCCACCAGAGCGGCTGAAGCCGCCGAGGCTGTTCGCGGCCGCCGCGTGGGTGGTGATCGTCGCCGGCATCGTGTTCATCGTGTCGACCGTCTTCTTCGCCGGTGCGATCATCCTCGGCCACAATCACCACTGCCACTCGTGGCATCACCACGGCATGATGTTCAAACCCGAGGGCCCCGGACCGGGGAACGGCCCGTACGGCTGGCCGGGCGGGCCCGGCATGTACCCGCCGCCCCCGTACCCCGGCGGGCCGCCGCCGGCGTTCGGTCCGGGCGGGCCGGCCGGTCCGGGCGGGCCGAGCCAGACGCCGACCGCACCGTCGCCCAGCGCGCCGGGGCCACGCCCGCAGACACCCTAGGTTGGCTACGTTTTCTTGAAACGTTCCAGAGCGGGGGCATAGGGTGGAACGTGGCCGGTGAGCGGCGAACCCCGCGGCCTTGTGCCGAATGTTGTTGACGCCGTTAAGGATTCAATCGCCGTCCAATCGGCCAGTGAGGAGATAGCGAAATGACGGAGCGGTTCACCACCAATGACGCCGGCATCGCTGCGCCCAGCGACGACCAGTCGCTGACGGTCGGCCCCGACGGCCCCATCCTGCTGCAGGATCACTATTTGATCGAGCAGATGGCGCAATTCAACCGGGAGCGCATCCCGGAGCGCCAGCCGCACGCCAAGGGCGGCGGCGCCTTCGGCGAGTTCGAGGTCACCAACGACGTCAGCCGGTACACCCGCGCCGCGGTGTTCCAGCCCGGCATCAAGACGCAGATGCTGGCCCGGTTCTCCACCGTCGCCGGCGAGCGGGGCAGCCCAGACACGTGGCGGGACCCGCGCGGCTTCGCGCTGAAGTTCTACACGACCGAGGGCAACTTCGACCTGGTCGGCAACAACACCCCAATCTTCTTCATGCGCGACCCGCTGAAGTTCCAACACTTCATCAGGTCCCAAAAGCGCACGCAGGCAAGGAATCTGCGCGACCACAACATGCAGTGGGACTTCTGGACCCTGTCGCCGGAGTCGGCACACCAGGTGACCTGGCTGATGGGGGACCGCGGCATCCCGAAGAACTGGCGCCACATGAACGGCTACAGCAGCCACACCTACAGCTGGATCAACGCCGCCGGCGAGATCTTCTGGGTGAAGTACCACTTCATCAGCGACCAGGGCGTCGATTTCCTCACCCAGGAGGACGCCGACCGGCTGGCCGGTGAGGACGGCGACTACCACCAGCGCGACCTGTACGAGGCGATCGAGCGCGGCGACCACCCGAGCTGGACGCTCAAGATGCAGATCATGCCGTACGAGGAGGCCCGGACCTACCGGTTCAACCCGTTCGACCTGACGAAAGTGTGGCCGCACGGCGACTACCCCCTGATCGATGTGGGCCGGATGACGCTGAACCGCAACGTCACCGACTACCACACCGAGATGGAACAGGCCGCTTTCGAGCCGAACAACACCGTGCCCGGCACCGGGCTGAGCCCGGACAAGATGCTGCAGGCCCGCGGCTTCTCGTACTCGGACGCGCATCGCGCCCGGCTGGGCACCAACTACCGCCAGATCCCGGTCAACGAACCGAAGGTCGAGGTGAACAGCTACTCCAAGGATGGCGCGATGCGGGTGCGCAACGTCTCCGATCCCGTCTACGCGCCCAACTCCTACGGGGGCCCGCATGCCGACCCGGCGCGCGCCGCCGAGATCCGGTGGCACGCCGACGGCGACATGGTGCGCGCCGCCTATACGCTGCACGCCGAGGATGACGACCGGGGCCAGGCCGGCACCATGGTGCGCGACGTCCTCGATGACGCGGCGCGGGATCGGTTGGCGCACAACATCATCGGCCACGTCTCCAAGGGTGTCAAGGAGCCGGTGCTGTCGCGGGTGTTCGAGTACTGGCGCAACGTCGATCCCGATCTGGGCAAGAAGGTCGAAGAGGGCGTGCGGGGTCAATAACGGGCCTCCGACGTCGAGTTGTCGCTCGTCTCGGGCGGTGTGCGGCCCCACAACTCGACGTTCGGCGCGCCTGGCATGATCGGCCCCATGTCCATGCGGATCTCTGCCGCGGTGGTAGGCGTCGGTCTGGCGATGGGAGGCGCGGTCGCCGTTCCCGAGGCGGCCGCACACCCGTCGGAGCCAGGGGTGGTCAATTACGCGGTCCTCGGCAAGGGATCGATCGGCAACATTGTCGGTGGCCCGATGGGATGGGAGTCGGTGTTCACGCAGCCCGTGCAGGGCGACTGGGTCGACCTCCCCGCGTGCAACAACTGGTCCGACATCGGTTTGCCGGAGGTTTTCGCGGACCCCGACCTGGCGTCGTTCAACGGCGCCGTCACGCAGACGTCGGCAAGCGACCAGACCCATTTCGTCAAGCAGGCCGTGGGGGTGTTCGCCGGCAACGACGCCGCCGGGCGGGCGTTCCATCGGGTCACCGACCGGACCGCGGGCTGTGCTGGGCAAACGACGGCGCTGCACTTGGACAACGGCACGACGCAGGTGTGGTCTTTCGACGGCGGCCCGCCGGGCGCCGCGGACGAGAGCTGGACCAAACAGGAAGCCGGCACCGACCGGCGGTGCTTCAATCAAACCAGGCTGCGCGAAAACGTTTTGCTGCAGGCGAAAGTTTGCCAGGCTGGCAACGGCGGGCCCGCGGTCAACGTGTTGGCGGGGGCCATGCAGAACGCGCTGGGTCAGTAGGCGATCGGGGTGGTGCTTGGGAAGACGCGGGAACGGGAATATGTCGGTGCCGTCTGCTAGATGAAGTAGGGGTCGATGACCATCCGCCCGCCGCGCAACAAACGGTCCGAACGGCATGCTCGCGCAAGCCGGGGCCCGAAGGGATCGTGATATGACGTTCGCCGCTATGACCAGCGCGGACTCAGAGCTGCACGCCCGCGCGCGGGGCGCCGAGCTGGTCGACTCCGCGGCCGCGGCCGCATACATCGCCGACGGCTGCCTGGCCGACGGCCCGCTCGAGAGCGTCGGCCTAGAGGTGGAGGCGCACTGCCACGACCCGGCCGATCCGCTGCGCCGCCCGAGCTGGAACGAGATCACCGGCGTCATCGGTTCGCTGCCCGCCCTCCCGGGCGGCAGCCGGGTCACCTTGGAGCCCGGCGGCGCCGTCGAACTGTCCGGCCCGCCCGTCGGTGGGGTCCTGCCCGCCATCCACGGCATGGCCCGCGACCAGGCCGTGCTGCGCTCGGCGTTCGCCGACGCCGGCCTCGGCCTGGTGTACCTCGGCGCGGATCCGCTGCGGCCCCCCCAACGCGTCAACCCGGGCGCGCGGTACGCCGCGATGGAGGAGTTCTTCCGCACCAGCCGGTCGGGGGAGGCGGGTGCCTCGATGATGACGTCCACCGCGTCCGTCCAGGTCAATGTCGATGCCGGACCGCGGGAGGGGTGGGCAGCGCGGGTGCGGTTGGCGCACGCCCTCGGGCCCACGATGATCGCGATGACGGCGAACTCGCCGATGCTGGGCGGCGAATTCACCGGCTGGGTGTCCACCCGGCAGCGGGTGTGGGGCCGGATGGACTCGGCGCGCTGCGGGCCGATCCTGGGCGCCAGCGGCGACGATCCGGGCACCGACTGGGCGCGCTACGCCCTCAAGGCCCCGGTGATGATGGTGAACAATCCGGAACCGGCGGCGGTCACCCACTGGGTGCCGTTCGCGGACTGGGCTGACGGGCGCGTGCCGCTCGGCGGCCGCCGCCCGACCGTCGCCGACCTGGAATATCACCTGACTACCCTGTTCCCGCCGGTGCGCCCGCGGCGTTGGCTGGAGATCCGGTACCTCGACAGCGCCCCGGACGCGTTCTGGCCGGCGATGGTGTTCACGCTGGTCACCCTCCTCGACGACCCGGTCGCCGCCGACATCGCGGCCGAGGCTGTCGCGCCGGTGGCCACCGCCTGGGACGTCGCGGCGCGGGCCGGCCTGCGGGACCGGCGGTTGCACGCGGCGGCCGCCCGCTGTGTGGCCGTCGCGGCCGAGAGAGCGCCCGCCGAGCTCGCCGACGCCATGCAGCGCCTGGCCCGCAACGTCGACCAGGGCCGATGCCCGGGCGATGACTTCTCCGACGAGGTGATCGAACACGGCATCGCGGCCACGGTCTCGGCGGCCGCGCGATGCCCGCAAGGCGGGCCGTGAACCGGGAGATACTCGCCGACGATCTCGCGCGGGCGCGCACG
This sequence comes from Mycobacterium sp. 050134, assembly GCF_036409085.1. Lineage (NCBI taxonomy): Bacteria > Bacillati > Actinomycetota > Actinomycetes > Mycobacteriales > Mycobacteriaceae > Mycobacterium > Mycobacterium sp. 050134. The sequence continues at coordinate 207,254 of NZ_JAZGLV010000008.1, read as the reverse complement.
CGCACACTGCGCCTGGTCGACTTCGAGGACGCCGAGCTGTACCGGCAGTACGACCCGCTGATGAGCCCGCTGGTGTGGGACCTCGCCCACATCGGCCAGCAGGAAGAGCTGTGGTTGCTACGCGGCGGTGATCCGGCGCGGCCCGGCCTGCTCCCGGCATCGGTCGAAGGGCTCTATGACGCCTTCGTGCACTCGCGGGCGAGCCGGGTCGACCTGCCGCTGCTGTCCCCGAAGCAGGCGCGGTCGTATTGCGGGACGGTGCGTTCCGCCGTACTGGACGCCCTCGATGCGCTGCCGGACGACGCCGACGGCGCCGCGGACTTCCCCTTCGGCATGGTGGTGAGCCACGAGAACCAGCACGGCGAGACCATGCTGCAGGCGCTGAACCTACGCAGCGGCGCGCCGCTGCTATGCGACACGTCCGCCCTGCCGCCCGGCAGGCCTGGCCTGGCCGGCGCCTCGGTGCTGGTGCCCGCCGGGCCGTTCGTCCTCGGGGTGGACGCCTCGACCGAGCCGTACTCGCTGGACAACGAGCGACCCGCCCACGTGGTTGACCTGCCGGCGTTCCGGATCGGCCGGGTGCCGGTCACCAACGGCGAATGGCGGCACTTCATCGACGACGGCGGCTACCGCGACCCGCGCTGGTGGTCGGAACGGGGTTGGCAGCACCGGCAGCGGGCGGGCCTGACGGCCCCCCAGTTCTGGACTGCCGACGGTGCGACGCGCGTCCGGTTCGGCCACGTCGAGCGGGTTCCGGCCGACGAGCCGGTGCAGCACGTCACCTACTTCGAGGCCGAGGCGTACGCCGCGTGGGCCGGCGCCCGGCTGCCCACCGAGATGGAATGGGAGAAGGCCTGCGCGTGGGACCCGGCGACCAACGCGCGGCGCCGCTTCCCGTGGGGATCGGAGCCGCCCTCGGAAGCCGTCGTCAACCTGGGCGGTGCGGCGCTGCGCCCGGCGCCCGTCGGCGCTTACCCGGGCGGCGCCTCGGCGTACGGGGTGGAGCAGATGCTGGGCGACGTCTGGGAGTGGACCTCCTCGCCGCTGCGGCCGTGGCCGGGCTTCGTCCCGATGATCTACGAGCGGTACTCGCGGCCGTTCTTCGACGGGGACTACAAGATCCTGCGGGGCGGGTCGTGGGCGGTGGAGCCGGGGATCGTGCGGCCCAGCTTCCGCAATTGGGACCACCCCTACCGGCGCCAGATCTTCTCCGGTGTCCGCCTGGCCTGGGACGCCGGGGACGATGCCTGATGTGCCGACACCTCGGCTGGCTCGGGACCGACGTGGCGGTGTCCTCACTGGTGCTGGACCCGCCGTACGCGCTGCGGGTGCAGTCGTACGCCCCGCGCCGGCAGAAGCACGGCCTGCTGAACGCCGACGGTTGGGGCGTCGGCTTTTTCGACGGCCCGGTGCCCCGTCGGTGGCGCAGCCCGGCGCCGCTGTGGGGCGACGTGTCGTTCGGCTCCGTCGCGCCCGCGTTGCGCAGCCACTGCGTGGTGGCCGCGGTGCGCTCGGCCACCGTCGGCATGCCGATCGAGGCCAGCGCGACGGCGCCGTTCACCGACGGCGAATGGCTCCTGTCGCACAACGGGGTCGTGGACCGCGCCGTGCTGCCCACCACGTCGGATGCCGAATCCTCGTGCGACAGCGCGGTGCTCGCCGCGACCGTCTTCGCGCGTGGGCTGGGCGCGCTGGGGGACACCGTCGTCGAGATCGCCGCTGCCGACCCCAATGCCCGGTTGAACGTATTGGCCGCCAACGGCTCTCGCTTGCTGGCGACGGCCTGGGGTGACACCCTGTCCATCCTGCGCCGCGACGACGGCACGGTGCTGGCCAGCGAGCCGTATGACGACGACGCCGGCTGGGAGGACGTGCCGGACCGCCATCTCGTGGAAGTGACCGCCGACGGCGTCACGATGACCCGACTGCACTGACCCGAAAGGATTGTGATGACGCTGTCGTTGTCCAACCACCTGGAAGCCGACTCGGCGTACCGCGCGCTGCGCCGCGACGTTTCGGACGGCCTGCTTCGGTCGCCGAAGTCGTTGCCGCCCAAGTGGTTCTACGATTCCGTGGGCAGCGACCTGTTCGACCAGATCACCCGGCTGCCCGAGTACTACCCCACCCGCGCGGAGGCGGAGATCCTGCGCGCCCGCGCTGCCGAGGTCGCGGCGGCCAGCGACGCCGACACCCTGGTGGAACTGGGCAGCGGGACATCGGAGAAGACGCGGATGTTGCTCGACGCCTTGCGCGACCGCGGGCGCCTGCGCAGGTTCGTCCCGTTCGACGTGGATGCCACCGTCCTGTCGACCGCGGCGGCGGCGATCCAGCGCGAGTACGCGGGGGTCGAAATCGACGCCGTGTGCGGCGACTTCGAGGAGCACCTGGCCGAGATTCCCCGCGGCGGGCGGCGGCTGTTCGTGTTCCTGGGCTCGACCATCGGCAACCTCACACCCGGCCCCCGCGCGGGATTCCTGTCGGCGCTGGCCGCGCAGATGCGGCCCGGCGACAGCCTGCTGCTGGGCACCGACCTGGTCAAGGACGTCGATCGGCTGGTGCGCGCCTACGACGACGCCGCCGGGGTGACGGCGGCCTTCAACCGCAACGTGCTCGCGGTGATCAACCGGGAACTCGACGCCGACTTCGACGTCGACGCCTACCGGCATGTCGCGCGCTGGAACGCGCCGGAGGAACGTATCGAGATGTGGCTGCGCACCGACCGTCCGCAGCGCGTGCGCGTCGGCGCCGTGGGCCTCACCGTCGACTTCGCGGCGGGAGAGGAAATGCTGACGGAGGTGTCGTGCAAGTTCCGACCGGACGGGGTGAGCGCGGAACTGGCGGGAGCGGGATTGCGCCGCACGCGGTGGTGGACCGACGCCGCCGGTGACTTCGGGCTGTCGCTGGCCGTGAAGTGACCCCGACCGACGCGCTGGCCGACCGGTGGCGGGCGGCCCGGCCGCCCGCGGCGGGGCTGCACCTGGACAGCGCCGCCTGTTCGCGGCAGAGCCTGGCGGTGATCGAGGCGGCCGCCCGGCACGCCCGGCACGAATCCGAGGTCGGCGGGTATGTCGCCGCCGAGGCGGCCGTCCCGGTGCTGAACGCCGGTCGGCTCGCGTTCGCGGCGCTGAGCGGCATGCCCGACGCCGAGGTGGTGTTCACCACCGGCTCCCTGAACGCGCTCGATCTGCTGCTGGGCGCCTGGCCGGCGGATCGCCGCACGGTGGCGTGCCTGCCCGGCGAGTACGGCCCCAACCTGGCGATGTTGGCGGCCCACGGCTTCTCCCGGCAGCTGCTGCCGACCCTCGAGGACGGCCGCCTCGCGCTCGACGACGCGGCGCTGGCACTCGACCAGGAGCCGCCGGACCTCGTCCACCTGACCGCGGTGGCCAGCCACAGCGGTGTGGTGCAGCCGCTCCCGATGATCGCGGAATTGTGCCGCGACCTGGGCCTGCCGCTGATCGTGGACGCCGCCCAGGCACTGGGGCAGGCCGACTGCGAGGTCGGCGCGGACGTCACCTATGCGTCATCGCGGAAGTGGATCGCCGGGCCGCGCGGCGTCGGGGCCCTTGCGGCCCGCCCGGGACTCCTCGAGCGCCTGCGGCCGAGGCTTGCGGCCCCGCAGTGGGCGCCCCAGGTGAGCGTCGCCGAGCAACTGGAATTCGGCGAGGCCAACGTCGCGGCGCGCGTCGGTTTTTCGCTGGCGCTCGGCGAGCATCTCGCATGCGGGCCGCAGGCGGTGCGCGCGCGGCTGGCCGAACTGGGCAGCCGCAGCCGGACGACGCTGGCCGACGTGGCCGGGTGGGCCGTGGTCGAGGAGGTCGACGAGCCCAGCGCGATCACCACCCTTGCGCCCGTCGACGGCGCCGATCCGCGGGCCGTCCGGGACTGGCTGCTCGCCGACCGGGGGATCCTGACCACGTTCGTCGCGGTCCAGCGGGCTCCCCTGCGGCTCACCGGGCCGCTCCTGCGGATCTCGCCGCACGTCGACACCACCGCCGACGACCTGGAGGCCTTCGCCGAGGCGCTGATCGCGGCGACCGCCGCGACCGGTCGATGTTGACGGGCGGTCAGTCTGCCTTGTGCGCCGTCAGCAGGTAGGCGGGCAGCTTCATCCGGCCCTTCTCGTCGCGGTCATGCGGCGGCATCTCCCAGGGCGCCTCGGGGCCCGCGGGGATGTTCGCGTGGATGTAGGCCGGCCGGATCTCGTCGATCTCCCAGTATCTGCTCACCGCGTCGCGCAGCTCGGCCTCGTCGACCTCGTTGGGCTTCGTCTCGATCTCCGGGAAGGCTCCTTTGGCGAACACCAGCACGATGTAGCTCGCGCCCGGCGCCGCCGCGCGGTGCACGGCGCGGAGGTAGCTGTCGCGGGCCTCGACGGGCAGCGAATGGAAGAGCGTGGAGTCGACGACCGTGTTGAACCGGCCGGCCGACCCCTCCGGATAGGCGGAGAAGTCGGTGATGTCGGCCTGCACGAAGCCGGCCGTGGCCAGGCCGCGGTCGGCGGCCGCCTTGCTGGCCGCCGCGACGGCGGTCGGCGTGACGTCGATGCCCACCACGGTGTAGCCCTCGGCCGCGAGGGCGAGGGAGAGTTCGGCGAAGCCGCAGCCCGCGTCGAGCACGTCGCTGCGGAACGCGCCGGCCGAGATCAGCTCCGCCAACTCCGGTTGTGGCTCGCCGATGTTCCACGGCGGCAGGCCCTGAAATTCGCCCTCGCCGCTGTACGCGCTGTCCCAATCCATTACTTCGGATGACATGGTGTCGCCGTCCCCTCACGTCGCGGTGCTTTAGTGATCCCAGGTGTGCACGGGCTCGTTGGCGTGCATGTGCTCGCAATAGCGCCGAAGCATCTCGGCCAACGCGGCGGGCCGAGTCATCCCGCCGTCTTCCAGCGTACGCACGGTCGCGACCTGCCAGCCCGCTCCGTTGCGGCCCGTTTCGGCGCGGCCCTCGATCACGCCGAGGAACCGGTCACGCACCTCGGCGTCGACACCCCAGCGGCGTAGACCCTCGTGGGCGATCGGCAGCAACGTGTCGAGCACCAGTTGCCGCGCAGGCACTTCACCCCGGCCCGGCCAGCGCAGCCTCGCGGACATGCCGTGCCGGGCGGTCTCGAAGAAATTCGCCCGAGCCGTGGCGAAATCCGTTGTTTCCCAGAGGGGCTGGTCCGACTCCGACAGGCTGCGCAACAGGCCGTAGTAGAACGCCGAATTCGCGAGCATGTCGACGACGGTCGGTCCGGCGGGGAGCACCCGGTTCTCCAGCCGAAGATGCGGGCGGCCCACCCCGTCGACGTCGACCACGTCGTAGACCGGCCGGTTCCACCGGTACACCGTGCCGTTGTGCAGGCGCAGTTCGGACAGGTGCGGGGTGCGCCCGGCAGCCAGCTCGGCGCTCGGGTCCTCATCGGACACCTCGGGCAGCAGCGACGGGAAGTAGCGGATGTTCTCCTTGTACAGGTCGAGCACGGAGTCGATCCATCGTTCGCCGAACCATACGCGCGGCCGTACGCCCTGCGTCTTGAGCTCCTCGGGCCGGGTGTCGGTGGACTGGGCGAACAGCTCGATGCGGGTTTCCGACCACAGCTGGTGGCCGAAGAAGTACGGCGAATTCGCGCCGAGCGCCAGCTGGGCGCCCGCCACCATCTGGGCCGCGTTCCAGTTGGCGGCAAAGTCCTCCGGCGCCAGCTGCAGGTGCAATTGCATGCTGGTGCAAGCGGATTCGGGCGCGATAGACACCGCCTGCCAGCTCAGCGGCTCGGGGCCGGAGATGTTGATCGGAATGTCCTCGCCGCGGGCGTTGAAGATCGAGTCGTTGAGGGCCGCGTAGCGCCTGGATTCGCTCATCCAGCCCGTGTCCAGGTGCTCGGGCATCAGCGTGGGCAGGATGCCGATCATCACGATGTGGGCGCCGCGCGCGCCCGCCTTGTTCTCGGCGTCGTTGAGGCTGGCCCGCACGTCGGACTCCAGGTCCAGCCCGGTGTGTCCGGGCAGCTGCCGCGGCGGCACATTGAATTCGATGTTGTAGGCGCCCAATTCGGACTGGTAGGCAGGATTGTCGATGGCCTCCAGCACGTACCGGTTCGACATGGCCGGCTGATAGTCGGCGTCTACCAGGTTGCACTCGATCTCCATGCCGGTGAGCGGCCGGTCGGAATCGAAGCGTGACTGCGCCAGCATCGTCTCGAAGACGTCCAGGCACTGCTGCACCTTGCGCCGATATTCCCGCCGATGTGAGCGGTTGTAGGTGGTGCGCTTGACCTCTTCGCCCACACCGCCGATGCAACAGGTTTACCGGCTGTAACGCAAGCGGGCGGCGTAGACCATCATGGACGGTGACGTGCACCGCTCGGGGAGGACAGCAGTTGGCTGAATTCGTAGCCGCCATCGACCAGGGCACCACCAGCACCCGCTGCATGATCTTCGATCACAGCGGTTCCGAAGTGGCCCGCCACCAGCTGGAGCACGAACAGATCCTGCCCCGCGCCGGCTGGGTCGAGCACGACCCGGTGGAGATCTGGGAGCGCACCTCCTCGGTGCTCATGTCGGTGCTGAACCGGTCCGGACTGTCCGCCAAAGACCTTGCCGCCCTGGGGATCACGAATCAGCGGGAAACGACCCTGGTGTGGAATCGGCACACCGGGCGGCCCTATTACAACGCGATCGTCTGGCAGGACACCCGCACCGACCGGATCGCGTCGGCGTTACAGCGCGACGGCCGCGGCGACGTGATTCGCCGCAAGGCGGGCCTGCCGCCGGCGACGTACTTCTCCGGTGGGAAGCTGCAGTGGATCCTGGAGAACGTCGACGGGGTGCGGGCGGCTGCCGAGAACGGCGACGCCCTATTCGGCACCGCCGACACGTGGGTGCTGTGGAACCTGACCGGGGGCCCGCGCGGCGGTGTGCATGTCACCGATGTCACCAACGCCGGCCGGACCATGTTGATGAACCTCGAGACCCTGGACTGGGACGACGAGCTGCTGTCGTTCTTCGGGGTCCCGCGTGCGATGCTCCCGGCGATCGCGCCGTCGGCGCCGCTCGAACCGTACGGCGCCACCCGGGAGACCGGTCCGGTCGGCGGGGAGGTGCCGATCGCCGGGATGCTCGGTGATCAGCACGCGGCCATGGTGGGTCAGGTGTGCCTGTCCGAGGGCGAGGCGAAGAACACCTACGGCACGGGCAATTTCCTGCTGCTCAACACCGGCGAGAAGATCGTGCGGTCAGGCAACGGCCTGCTGACCACGGTCTGCTATCAGTTCGGGGACGCCAAACCGGTGTACGCGCTCGAGGGTTCGATCGCCGTGACCGGCGCGGCGGTGCAGTGGCTGCGCGACCAGCTGGGCGTCATCAGCGGCGCCGCCCAGAGCGAGGCGCTCGCGCGCCAGGTCCCCGACAACGGCGGCGTCTATTTCGTCCCGGCATTCTCCGGGTTGTTCGCCCCGTATTGGCGGTCCGACGCCCGCGGCGCGATCGTGGGGCTGTCCCGCTTCAACACCAACGCGCACCTGGCCCGCGCCACGCTGGAGGCGATCTGCTACCAGAGCCGCGACGTGGTGGACGCGATGGCGGCAGACTCGGGCGTCCGCCTCGAGGAACTCAGGGTCGACGGCGGGGTCACCGGCAACGACCTGTGCATGCAGATCCAGGCCGACGTGCTGGGCGTGGACGTGGTGCGCCCGGTCGTGGCCGAAACCACCGCGCTGGGCGCCGCCTACGCCGCCGGCCTGGCCGTCGGGTTCTGGGCCGATCCGTCCGAGCTGCGGGCCAACTGGCAGGAGGACAAGCGGTGGACGCCGGCGTGGACCGACGACCAGCGGGCTGAGGGCTATGCGGGGTGGCGCAAGGCCGTGGACCGCACCCTGGACTGGGTGGACACGTCCTAGTTCCGCCGCGAGCGTGCGTGTTAGTCCGGCGACACGCCGGTGCGGCCGTACATCGGCGCACGCTCGCGGTGGTGAAACTCAGTCCTCGCCGAGGATGCCGTAGACCTCGCGGCGCGCGTTGTTGAGGATCTCGACGATGCGCTGCTGCTGGTCGGCGGTCGCGGTGTGCGCGGACTGCGCTACCGCCCCGAACAGCTGACCGATGGCCGCCCGCAGGTTCACCTGGCCCGGGTCGGCGCCTTCGGCGATCTCGTCCCACGGCGGGGTCTCGATCTTCTCGGCCTCCGCGCGGCCGTTGTCGGTCAGTTCGAAGAGCTTCTTGCTGCCGGCGCTTTCGCTCGCGGTGATCAGGCCCTCGTCGTCCAGCAGTTGAAGAGTGGGGTAGACCGAGCCGGGGCTGGGCCGCCAGATGCCGTTGCTGCGCTCGGCGATCTGCTGGATCATCTCGTAGCCGTGCATCGGCCGCTCGGCCAGCAGCGCCAGGATCGCGGCGCGCACGTCACCGCGGCGCCCGCGGCCGGGGCCACCGCGGCGGCCCCCACCGCGCCGGCCGCCCGGGCCGAAACCGAAGCCGGGCCCGAATCCCGGGCCAAAGCCCGGCCCGAAACCCGGGCCGAAACCCGGGCCGAACCCGCCGTCGTGACCGGCGTGGTCGCGAAGGTGCTCGAAGAATTCCTGGCGGGCGTGCCGCCTGGCGCCGTGCAGGGCGCGGCGTGCGGCGCGACCGGATGGAAGGCCCGCCGCGGGTCCGAAGCCGAAACCGACGCCTGGCCCAGCGCCGAATGTGCCGCCGGAAGGTGTGAATGGGTGGTTCATGTCGTGTCCTTACGTTCTTGGTGGCGCCGTGTCGGCGCCTTCGGAATATCACGATATATCGCTAAGTATCGCGATGCAACGTTGTGTGGCGGGCCGCCACCGGGAAGTCGCCTGAGCTGCGGCGATACGGATCCGAGATTCGCCGAAGGTCCCAGCCGCGGACCGGTTTGCGCTCGCCGGACGCCGGGTAGGAACTGTGGGGTGAACGCAAACGACTCCCACCTCGCCGTCGGTAGCGGAACCCCCGATGCGGCGGAACCGGTTCCGGGCGCCGCGAACCGGGGCCGCAACGTGTGGCCGTGGGTCAACTGGGGGCTGGCGCTGACGACGGTGCCCGCCGCCGCCATCGTGATGCTGTTCGCGCTCGGCGCCGTGATGAGCACCGACGGGTGCAGCGCCCGCAACTGCCCCAACCTCGGTCGCGGGGGGATCGATTTCGGCGTCGCGTTCTACGGTGCGCCCGTGGTGGCGTTCGTCGTCCTGCTCGTCTCGTTCCTCACCGCGAAGCGCCGCGGCGGCATCGTCGTGCCGCTGTGTGGGTGGGCGCTGTTGATCGCCGACGTCGTCTGGATGGCGGCGACCGTGTCCGGCTGAAGCGCTCTAGCCGGGCGGCGAGAATCCGCCGGCCTGCTCCGGCGGCCGGGCCACCGGCGGCGCGGCCGGCCACGGGACCATCGGCGGGGGCGGTGGTGCCGCGGGCCGCAGCCGCGCGAGCTCGCGGCGGTGGCGCTCGGCGAGGATGGCGGCGAGCACGAGTTCGGGCGGCGCGCCCGGCGGCGGCGGTGGCGCGATCCGCGACACGACGTCGCCGGCGATGCGATACCCCATCTGTTGTCGCAGCTGGGGGTCGAGTTGCGATGCGCGGGAAAGGAATTGACGCGCGACCTCCGCCCTCTCCGGGTCAAGACCGGAGAGTTGCAGCGACGACGCCCACCACGCCAGCGACGGCGGCATCATCGGTGGCGGCGCCAACCGTGGCCCGCGTTCGCTGATCACCACGGTGCCGGCGAAGATGTCGCCGATGCGTTTGGCCTTGGGCGACAACAGGCTGCAGACGACGGCCGGGCTCCCGAACAGCATCCAGATCTCGACGACGGCCGCCAACGCGCGAAAGAGCGCCTGCCGGAAGCGTTCCGGGCCGCCGTCGTCGGAAACCACCCGCAGGCCCATCGCCATCTTGCCCACGGAACGGCCGCGCGTGGCGGTTTCCAGCACCAACGGATATCCGAGGATCACCAGGACCGTGAAGATCAGCAGGACGGCGGTGCTCAGCGCGGTGTCGAACTGGGTCAGCGTGGCCGCCCACAGCATCAGCCCGAGCAGGTAGCAGACCAGGACGACCGTGATGTCGATCAGCGCGCTGACGGCCCGCACCGGCAACTGTGCGATCTGCACATCGAGCACCACGGCATCGCCGGTGACCACCTCGGACATAACCCCGAACGGTACCCTGCGCAGGGTGGACGTCGACGCATTCGTGCTGACCCATCGCGGCACCTGGGACCGGCTCAACGAGCTGGTCGGCAGGCGCCGGTCGCTGACCGGGGCGGAGGTCGACGAACTGGTCGAGCTCTACCAGCGGGTGTCCACCCACCTGTCGATCCTGCGCTCGGCGAGCACGAACATGCCGGACTCTTTGCTCATCGGCCGGCTGTCCAGCCTGGTGGCGCGCGCCCGCTCGGTGGTGACCGGGGCCCACGCGCCGCTGAGCGGCACGTTCACCCGGTTCTGGACGGTGTCGTTCCCGGTGGTGGCGTATCGGACGTGGCGGTGGTGGGCGGGCACGGCGGCCGCGTTCTTCGCCGTCGTGGTGATCATCGCGTTCTGGGTGGCCAACAACCCCGAGGTGCAGTCGGCGGTCGGGACCCCAAGCGACATCGAACAATTGGTGAATCACGACGTCGCGTCGTACTACAGCGAACACCCGGCGGCGGCGTTCGCGCTCCAGGTCTGGGTGAACAACTCGTGGGTGTCCGCGCAGTGCATCGCGCTGGCGGTGGTGCTGGGGCTGCCGATTCCGGTCGTCCTCTTCCAGAACGCCGCCAACCTGGGGCTCATCGCCGGGTTGATGTTCCAGGCCGGCAAGGGCGGCCTGCTGCTGGGCCTGCTGGCGCCCCACGGCCTGCTGGAGCTGACGGCCGTATTCCTCGCCGGCGCAACCGGAATGCGGCTGGGCTGGTCGGTGATAGCGCCGGGCGACCGGCCGCGCGGTCAGGTGCTCGCCGAACAGGGCCGGGCGGTCGTGTCGGTTGCCGTCGGCCTGGTCGGCGTGCTGTTGGTTTCCGGCCTGATCGAGGCGCTGGTGACGCCGTCGCCCATGCCGACGTTCCTGCGCGTCGGCATCGGGATCGTCGCGGAGGCGGCGTTCCTGTCCTACATCGGGTATTTCGGCCGGCGCGCGCTGAAGGCGGGCGAGACGGGCGACATCGAGGACGCGCCCGACGTGGTGCCCACGGGCTGAGCCCTCAGAGCCGCCCGGTCGCTTTCATCGCCAGGTAGCGGTCGGCGAGGGCGGGCGCCAGTTCGGTGGGCGCGGCGTCGACGACCTCCACGCCGCCGCGGCGCAGTCGTGTCGCGATCGCGCCCCGGTCGTTGCGAGACTTCTCGGCGGCCGCGGCGTCGTAGACCGCGGCCGCGTCGGATCGGCCCGCCGCCATCTGGTCGACCCGGGGGTCGGCGACCGCGGCGACGAGCAGGTGGTGTTTGGCCGACAGCTGCGCCAGCACCGGCAGCAGGCCCTCGTCGAGCGCCGTCGCGTTGAGGTCGGTCAGCAGCACCACCAGCGACCGGCGCCGGGTGCGCCGCAGGATGGTGGCAACGGTTGCGCGCCAATCGGATTCGATGAGGGCGGGCTGCAGCGGGGCCATCGCGTCCACCAGCTGGGCGAGCAGTTCGGTGCGCGATGCGCCGAACACGGCGGCCCGGCTCACCCGGTCATGGGCGAGGAAGTCGACGTGGTCACCGGCCCGCGACGCGAGCGCGGCCAGCAGCAGGGCCGCGTCCATCGCCCAGTCCAGCCGGGGCCACCCGGAGGGGTCGGCCGCGATGGGGTCGACCCCGACGCGGCCCGCCGCGGTGCGGCCGGTGTCGAGGACGATCACCACGCGCCGGTCGCGTTCCGGTCGCCAGGTGCGGACAACCACGTCGGCGCGCCGCGCGGTGGCGCGCCAGTCGATGGAGCGCACGTCGTCACCCACGACATATTCGCGCAGTGAGTCGAATTCCGTTCCCTGCCCGCGGATCAGCGTCGGAAGCAGGCCGTCGATCTCCCGCAGCTTAGCCAGCCTCGACGGCAGGTGCTTGCGCGACAGGAACGGCGGCAGCACCCGCACCTGGCCGGGAACCGGCCGCGAAACCTGCCGCCCGGCAAGCCCGAGCGGGCCGATCGAGCGGGCGGTCACCGCGGCGGCGCGCTGGTCGCCGCGGCGGACGGGCCGCAACCGGGTCTGGACGCGCTGGCCCTGCCCCGCGGACAGCGTCACTGGATGGCTCCGCGGCTCGGCGCGCGCGCTCGGCGACCACGCGTCGCGGACCAACCCGCGGAACCGGCGGCGGCCGTCGTTGTGGACCTGCAGCGCGACGTCCACCGGCTGGGCGAGCCGGGCGGAGCGGTCCGGCGAGCGGACGTAGCGCAGGTCGCGGGGGCTGGCCGCCAGCGCCGCGTCGACGGCGACGACGGCCACCAGCGCGACGAGCAGCGCTGCGAACGTGCTCGCCGGCGACGGCGACAGCGCGACGGGCAGGACGCAGACCAGCGCCACGAGGCCGGTTCGTCCCGTGAGGATCACTAGCGGGGGACCGGAACCGACGCCAGGATCCCGTCGAGCACGCCGTCGGGCGTCGCGCCCTCGAGCTCGGCCTCGGGGCGCAGCATGATCCGGTGCCGCAGCGTGGGGCGGGCCATCGCCTTCACGTCGTCGGGCGTGACGTAGTTCCGGCCGGACAGCCACGACCACGAGCGGGCCGTGGCCAGCAACGCGGTCGCCCCGCGCGGCGAGACGCCCAGCTGCAGGGCGGGGGAGCTGCGGGTGGCGCCCACGATGTCGACGATGTAGCCGAGCACCTCGTCGGCGACCAGCACGCGCTGCACGGCCTCCCGGCCGGCCGCCAGCTCCGCCGGCCCGGCGACCGGCTGGATGGCGGATAGGTCGCGGGGGTCGAAGCCGTGCGCGTGCCGCCCGAGGATGGCGATCTCGGCGTCCCGCGGCGGCAGCGTGACGTTCAGCTTGAGCAGGAAACGGTCGAGCTGCGCCTCGGGCAGCTGGTAGGTGCCCTCGTACTCGATCGGGTTCTGGGTCGCGGCGACGATGAAGGGATCGGGCAGCGGGCGGGGTTCGCCGTCGACGCTGACCTGACGCTCCTCCATCGCCTCCAGCAGCGCGGCCTGCGTCTTCGGCGGGGTGCGGTTGATCTCGTCGGCGAGCAGCAGGTTGGTGAACACCGGACCCGGCCGGAACACGAACGCGGCGGTGCGGGCGTCGTACACGAGCGAACCCGTGACGTCGCCGGGCATCAGGTCGGGCGTGAACTGCACCCGCTTGAACTCCAGGCTCAGCGCGGCGGCCAGGGCGCGGACCAGCAGCGTCTTGGCCACGCCCGGAACACCTTCGAGCAGGACGTGGCCGCGACACAGCAGGGCGATCACCAGGCCGCTGACGACGCCCTCCTGCCCGACCACGGCCTTGGCGAGTTCGGTGCGCAGCGCCAGCAGCGCGTCGCGCGCCGAGTCAGCGGCGGGCGCCTGGGTGGCGGAAGGGGGGGCGGGTTGTGTCACGTCTGGGTGACCTGCCTTTCGATGTCGTCGAGCGCACGGGCAAGTTGTAGCAGGTCGTGGTCGGTGCCCGGGGGCGGCCCGAAGAGGTGATACGAGACGAACCCGGCGTCGGCGCCGGTGCGCCGGGCCACGGTCGCCACGACGGCCGGCGGGGGAGCGTCCGGGCCCAACCCGAGCCGGGGGAGCAGTCGCTGCAGCGTTGCGGTGCGCAAGGCCGCCGCCGCCCGATCGCGCGCCCGGCGGGACCGGTACAGGCGGCCGCGGCCCTCGACGGTCTCCGAGGCGCGCACCACGACCGGCAGTTCCTCGGCCACCAGCGGGCCCAGCCGGCGGCCCTTCCACAGCGCCGCCAGCAGGACGACCAGCCAGAGCTGAACGACGACCCACGCCACGTTCGGCGGGACCAGGTCGAGCACCGACGCCGACGGCGACGATTCGCCCTCGACGCGGTGGGGCGCGTACCAGATCAGGCGGGGCCGGTCACCGGACAGGTTCATCGCGAGCGCGGCGTTGCCCGCCTGGAGGAGGTTCCCATTGGTCATGAAGTCGCTGTTGCCGACCGCGGTGACGGTGTGGCCGTGGTCGCGGAAGCGGATCAACACCCCGTCGTAGCAACTGGTCAGGGGCTGGGAATCCTTCGCCCGGTAGGCCTCGCTTGGGCCGAACCGGACCGGGCCGGCCCGAGTCGCTTCACGCAGCGCGCAATCGGGCTTGCTGTCGAAGCCGGTGGCGGCGCCCGACATTCGGAAACCGGGCAGCAGGGCCTCGCGGGCGCGGGTGGTCGGTTCCACCAAGAAAAGGTCACCGGGGACCTTCGCCAGGCGGTCGAGGGTGGCGTCGGCCAGGTACTGGCTCTGCGCCACCAGGATCAGCGTGTCGGGTCGCGCCTCGCGCTCCACGTCGGCGATCCCGTCGGCGACGACAACGTCCACGCCGCCGTCGCGCAGCAACGTGACCAGGGCGTGGGCGCCGCCGGGGCCGGTCGAGGCCGGGTCCATCCGCGCGCCGGGGCGTGGGGCGGTCAGGTAGGCGTCGACGCCGGCGATCACGGCGAGCACCAGCACCGCGAGGATCGCCCAGCGCCAGGACCGCCAGCGCCGCGCGCGCCCAGTCTCCGCGGGCGCCCCGGTGGCCGTCGTCACCGGACCTGCGCCCAGGATTCGGGGGACGCGGGCGACCCGGGCGCCGGTGGTGCGCCCTGCGGTCTGGACCGCAGGTGGTCGTCGAGTTCGGCGATCATCCGGTACGCGTCCGCGGTGCCGGGCTGTTCGCCATAGGTGACGTCGTTGAATGCCGTTGCCGCGCGGGATAACTCGTCGTTCAGGTGCGGCAGCGCGGCGCCGGCGTCGCGGGCCAGCTCGTTGGCGGTGCGGCCGGGGGCCGGCTCCAGTACGCCGGTCTCCTCCAGCTGTCGGGCGACCGCGCGCAACCGGTGACGGATCGCGGCGGCCCAATTGCCTTCCGCGGCATAGCTTTCGGCGGTCACGCGGTGTTGCGCGGCGGTGAGCTGGGCCGCTCCGAACAACTGGTAGTCACCGCCGCGGTCGGTGCGCATGGTGCGCCGCGCGATATGGACGGCGGCCACCGCGGCGATCGCCAGCAGGACGAACAGCACCGTGGTGGTGATCCAGCCGCCCGGCACCGATGCGACCTTCTGCAGGAGCCGGTAGATCATTTCGTTGAGCCACTCGGTGAACTGCTGGCCGACGGATTCCTTGCCGTAGATCGGCTTGCCGAGTTCGATCTGAGCGGCGTGGTGCGCGGCGTCTCGATCGATGTCGATGGAAGGCACGTTGTGTCGGTCCTCAGCGGGGGCGGGTCAGCCAGAGGTTGTCGGTGGACGCGACCGCGTAGGGCCCGCCGGCCGCGCCGGTCTGCAGCACCAGGTCGAACGCCTCGGCGCGCATCCGGCGATCGGTGTAGAGCAGCACGATCACCCCGGCGCTGAACGGCGCGGTGATGATCTGGCCGATCGCCGACCCGAACGACGCCATGGCGGTGCTCGCCAGGAAGGCCACGCCGGACGAGGAGACGAGGAAGAACTGGCTGGCGATGCTGAACGGCGCCCCGACGGCGCCGGCGACGACGGTGACGACCAGGAAGGTCAGGGCGCGGATCCCCAGCACTCGCCAGAAGCCGTTGCGCACCAGCGCGAAGGATCGGGTGATCGCCTCGAGGACCGGCAGGCGCTCCAGCACGATCAGCACGGGCGCGAACAGCACCACCGTGTAGAGGTATGTCATCAGGGCGAGCACGGCCAGCGCCACCGGGAAGCCCAACAAGACGGCGGCGGTCGCGCTGCCGAAGGCGACCAGCGCCGCCACCAGCACGACGACGAACCCGATCAGGGCGGCCGCCACCACGCCCTCCAGCAGCGCCAGCCCCAGCAACGGCCAGAGCCGGCCGCGGATCTTCGCCCACGTCTCGCGCATGGTGATCGGTGACCCGAACACCGCCCGTCCGACGATGACCGTGAGCATGCCGGACAGCAGCATTCCGCCCAGCCAGCTGACGAGGACGCCGCCGCCCATGGAGGCCAGCCCGGCGCCGACGACGCCGGCCGGAACCTCGTCGGTGTGTTGGGTGCCGATCCGGCCGTAGGCGGCCAGCGGCGTCATCGTGGCGATCAGCGTGACCGCGTGGATGATCACCACCACGATCGCGGTCAGCCCCAGCGTCGCCTTCGGGTTGCTCCGGACGTATCCGACTGCGCCGTTGAAGATTTCGCTCAGGGTCAGCGGCCGCAGCGGAATGATGCCGGGCTTGGCCAGCTGGGCGTACGGCGGGGGCCCGTATCCCGGCGGGGGGCCGTATCCGGGCGGAGGCCCGTATCCGGGCGGGGGGCCGTATCCGGGCGGCGGGCCGTATCCGGGTGGCGGGCCGTATCCGGGCGGGGGGCCGTACGCCGGTGGCGGGCCGACCGGGTAACCAGGCGGCCCGTCGATCGTCATGGCGTCCATCCTGTCGGCGGTCCGGGCATTTCTCAATCCTGACCGACGCCGTGGCGCGTAGCGTCTCGGGCATGGCGGAACTCAAATCCCGGCTGCGGGCCGACCTCACCCAGGCGATGAAGAACCAGGACAAGCTGCGGACGGCGACCCTGCGCATGGTGCTGGCCGCGATCCAGACCGAGGAAGTCTCCGGCAAGCAGGCCAGGGAACTCACCGACGACGACGTGATCAAGGTGCTGGCCCGCGAATCCCGCAAACGCGGCGAGTCCGCCGAGATCTACACCCAGAACGGCCGCGGCGATCTGGCCGCCAACGAGCACGCCGAGGCGCGGATCATCGACGAGTACCTGCCCACCCCGCTCACCGAGGCCGAACTGGCCGACGTCGCCGACACCGCCATCGCCCAGGTGGCCGAGGAGATCGGCCAGCGCCCCGGCATGAAGCAGATGGGCATGGTGATGAAAGCGGCGACGGCGATCGCGGCCGGCAAGGCCGACGGCTCCCGCCTGTCCGCGGCCGTCAAAGAGCGGCTGTAGCGGGCCGGCGCCGACCCGCTAAGGCGGGACCGGCGCCGGCGGGGGATTTATCATCCACTCATGCTGATCCGGGTCCCCTCGATCCGGCAGACGTGGCAGCAGTGGCGGACCAAGGACCCGGAGGGTGACGCGCTGCGCCGCGCGATCCGCGCGGCCGTCGTTGTGCCGCTCACGGCCGGGTTCGCCTTCGTGGTCGTGGGCAGCCGGGCGGTGCCGCTCTACGCTCTGCTCGGCGCGTTCTGGCTCCTGGTGGTCACCGACTTCCCGGGGAACCGGCAACAGCGGGCGCTGGCCTACCTGGGCCTGGCCGCGAACGGGTTCGCGCTGGTCAGCCTGGGCACCCTGGTTGCCCCCCACGCCTGGCTGGCGGTGACGTTGACGTTCGTCCTCGGCGTGGCCGTGACCTTCGCGGGCATGCTGAGCTCGACGATGTCCGCCGGCCAGCGCGCGACGCTGTTGTTCTACGTCTGGCCGGTCTGCACACCGATGGGCCCGCTCGGCGAGCGGCTGCTGGGCTGGGCGATCGCGCTGGTGATCTGCGTGCCCGCCGCGCTGTTCTTCCTCCCGCCGCGGCACCATGACGAGCTGCGCCGCCGTGCCGGGCGCGTCTGCTCGGCGCTGGCCGACCGGATCGAGGGCGCCGGCTCGGCCGACGACGTGACCGAGGCGATGAACGCGTTGCGGGCCAATTTCATGGCGGCCAGCTCCCGGCCGGTCGGCCTCGGCGCGGGCAGCCGCGCCCTGGTCCGCCTCGTCGACTTCCTGGAACTGGTTGCCGACGTGGTCGACGACCGGACGGGTGCGGTCCTGGGGCCGGTCAAACCGCCGGCCGTCGACGTCCTGCGCTGCTGCGCCCGCATGCTGGACGCGTCGATGGCGGCTCAGCTCCCGGCCAACCGCGCGGCCCTCGACGAGGCGCTGCCGCGGTTGCGCGCGCTGGCGCGCCACGCGTACCGCGACAACGTCGCGCTGGTGCTCGCCGCCCCGGACGACGAGGCGGCGATCGCGGTCGGCCGGCGGCTGCTGGAGTGCCGCGTCATCGCGACGACGGTCGCCCTGGCGGGCCGGGTGATCGCCGCGGCCGCGGCGGCCGACGCCCGGCCGGTGTGGGCACGGGCCCTCGGTCTGCGGCTGCCGCCCACCAGTTTCGCCGACCGGCTGGCCCCGGAGACCGCCGCCGGCAGCATGACGGCCAGCGCGTTCCTGGCCGGTCGGTCCGTGGCGGCGCACAACGGCCTGCGCATGGGCATCGGGCTGGCGCTGGCGGTGCTCGTCGTGCAACTGCATCTGGTCGACCGCGGCTTCTGGGTCGTGGTCGGAACCATGCTCGTGCTCAGCAGCAGCGCGCTGGCCACCCGAACCAAGGTCGTGCAGGCGGTGACCGGCACCGCGATCGGCATCGTGTTCGGCGGGTTGCTGGTCGCCGCCGTCGGCGTCACACCCGTGGTGCAGTGGCTGCTGGTGCCGCTCACCGTGTTCGCCTCCACCTACCTGCCGCGCTTCGTCTCCTTCGCCGCCGCCCAGGCCGTGGGCACACTGAACCTGTTGACCATCCTGAGCCTCACGCTCCCCACCGACTGGCGGGTCGGGCTGCTGCGCGTCGAGGACATCGCCGTGGGGGCGGCGGTCGGGATGGGCGTATCGCTCCTGTTGTGGCCGCGGGGCGCCACGGCCGCGGTGTCCGCCCTCATCGACGCCGCCCGCGACGTCAACGTGCGCTACCTGCGGGCGGCGGTGCTGCGGGTCACCCGGCCCCGGCCGGGCGACGACGCCGACGTCGCTGCGCTGAGCCACGACGCCGTGGTGGGTAGCCGGCGCGTCGACGACGGTGTGCGGCAATATCTTTCGGAGACCGGCGGCGGCGCCGACCTGCGCACCCCGGTCGTGCGGGCGGCCAACCGCGCCACCTGGGTCCGCCTGACGGCGGACATGATCGCCGACATCAGGACGCTGCCGCCGGCCGGGGCGTGCCCGGCCACCCGGCCGCTGTTGGAAGCCCACCTCGAGTTCGCCGTCGAACAGATCGCCGGGCGGCGCGACGGGGCCGACACCGCGGCGCGCCCGATCGCGGGCGAATTCGTCCGCGCCCTGCGCGCCGAGTCGCCCAGCGGTCCCGAGACAGTGGAGGCCGCGCAGCCGCTCGTCACCGTGGCGGCCAACCTCGCGCAACTCGAGTTGATCGCGGCCATGTCGCCCGAAACCGTCGCCCAGCCGCTCTGACGGGTCAGGCGATCGTCCGGGTGCCGTCGGCGGCGCGCCGCGTCACGCGACGCGCGTCCAGCTGCTCGAGCAGGGGCACGGCGACCCGGCGGGTGGTGCCGAGCGCCCGGCGGGCCTCGCTGACGGTGAACGGCTGGCGCAGCGTCGTGAGAATCCTCGCCGCCCGATCGAACGCGTCCGGCCCCAGCACGACGCCGTCGGCGATCCGGCTCAGCCGCCCGGTGCGGACCGCCGCGGCCAGCTCCCGGGGACCGAGCTTCAGCTCGGCCAGCTCGTCGGCCTCCGGCGCCCGGAACGGTTCGTCGGCCAGCCATTCCTCGATCGTGCGCACCGCCTTGTCGACCCGGGCCGGCAGTCCGGCCCCGGGCGCGCGGACCACGCCGTCCACGATCTCCAGGCCCGTCCCCTCCAGCAGCCCGGACACCAGTTCCGTCGCCGGCAGCCCGGCGCGCTGCCGCACCACCTCGAGCGGCATCCCGGCCGCGACGTCGTGCTCGTCCGCCCAGCGCCGCACCGCGGCGGTCGCATCGTCGCGCCGGGCGGCCCACCACTGCGGGTCGACCACCCAGTCGCCGATCCGCTGCCCGCGCGGCGGCAGGCCCATGGCGCGCAGCTCGGTCAGCCGGGCGCAGTCGGGCGGGCGGACGTGGCCGGTCGCCAACGCGGCCGCCAGCTCCGCCGCCCGCTCCTTGGCCGCGCCGCGTCGGCGCAACGTGGGCGGCCGGACGTCGAGCACCTCGACGCCCGCCGCGATCCGATGCTCCCCGGGATCGCGCAGCAACCCGACGTCACCGACCCGCAGCGGCAGCGGGCCGGCCAGCCGCAACCGCACGGCCGCCGGCCCGAGTTCGCGCACCTGCACCGGCACGGCCGCGGATCCGACGTGCAGCACCAGCTCGCGGTGCAGGGCCCCCGCCGAACGCAGCGCGACGTCGATCTCCGCGGTGTCCAACCATGCGCCGGGCGTCCGGAGGGTGTCCCCGCGGCCGATGTCGTGACGGTCCACGCCCCGCAGGTTGAGCGCGACACGCGCCACCGGGCCGACCGCCGGGTGACCACGGCCCAGCGACTGCAGGCCGCGGACGACGACGCGCCGCCCGGCGTGTTCGAGCTCGTCACCGACCCGGACGGTGCCGGCGGTCAGCGTGCCGGTCACGACGGTGCCCGCACCCCGGACCGAGAAACTGCGGTCCACCCACAGCCGCACGTCGGCGTCCGGGTCCGGCGCCGGGAGCCGGTCGGTCAGCGCCAGCAGCTCCGCGCGCACCCGGCCGAGGTCGGTGCCGATCGCGACGGGAGCGCCGGCCAGCGAGGTGCCGGCGAACCGCTCGGACACCTGCGCGACGGCCGGGGCGGGGTCGGCGAGGTCGGCCTTCGTGATGACCACCAGGCCGTGCCGCACGCCCAGCGCGTCCAGCGCCGCCAGGTGTTCCTCGGACTGCGGCATCCAGCCCTCGGTGGCGGCCACGACGAACAGGACCGCCGGGACGGCGCCCACCCCGGCCAGCATGTTGGCGACGAACCGCTCGTGGCCGGGCACGTCGACGAACGCCAGCTCGCGGCCGTCGACCTCGGTCCAGGCGAACCCGAGGTCGATGGTCAGGCCCCGGCGCTGTTCCTCGGCCAGCCGGTCCGGCCACATGCCGGTCAGCCGGTGCAGCAGGGTGGACTTGCCGTGGTCGACGTGCCCGGCGGTCGCTACGACGAACACGCCCGCACCGCCTCCGCGAGCAGCTCGTCGTCCTCGGACGGCACCGTGCGCAGGTCGAGCAGGCATCGGCCGGCCTCGAGGCGCCCCACGACCGGGGGGTTGCCGGCACGCAGCGCGGCCGCGTAGGGCGCGGGCAGGCTGACGGCGGCGCTCGGCAGCCGCACGCCCGGAGCCCCGCCGCCGCCGACGGCCGCGACACAGTCCACCGCCGACGCGCCGGGCAGGCGCGCGGCGAGCGATTCGGCGCGGGCGCGCAGGTCCGCGACGTCGGCGTTCAGCGCCCGGGTGACCGGTGACGGTGGGCCGGTCAGGGTGGCCTCCAGCGCGGCGAGGGTGAGCTTGTCGACGCGCAGGGCCCGCGCCGCGGGGTGGCGGCGGAGCCGCTCGATCAGCTCCTGACGCCCGAGCAGCAGGCCGGCCTGGGGGCCGCCGAGCAGCTTGTCGCCGCTGGCGGTGACCAGGTCCGCGCCGTCGCGCAGGGTCGACGTGGCGTCCGGCTCGTCGGGCAGCAGCGGATGCGGCGCGAGCAGCCCCGATCCGATGTCGACCACCAGGGGGACGCCCCGCGGGGCGAGCTCCCGGGCCAGTTCCGTGACGCCGACCGCGGACGTGAATCCGGTCACGTGGAAGTTGGAGGGGTGCACCTTGAGGACGAACCCGGTGTCCGGCCCGACCGCCTCGACATAGTCGCGCGGGCTGGTGCGGTTGGTGGTCCCCACCTCGCGCAGCCGCGCCCCCGTCGACTCCAGCAGCTCCGGAATGCGGAAGCCGTCGCCGATCTCGACGAGCTCACCCCGGCTGAGGACGATCTCCCGGCCGGGCGCCAGCGTGAGCGCGGTCAGCAGCAGCGCGGCGGCGTTGTTATTGACGACGTGCACGCCCCCGGCGGTGGGGACCGCGCGGGCCAGCGCCGCCAGCGTGCCCCGGCCCCGGCGCGCGCGCCGTCCCGTAGCCAGGTCGAACTCCACGTCGGTGGCCCCACCGGCGGCGACGACGGCGTCGAGCGCGGCCGCCGACAGCGGCGCCCGGCCCAGGTTGGTGTGCACCACCACGCCGGTGGCGTTGACGACGGGCCGCAGGCTGGACGCGGTGGCGGGAAGCGCGGCGACGGCGTGCTCGGCGACCCGCTCCGGATCGATCTCCCCGGTGCGCGCCCGCCGCTGGGCGTCGGCGATCACCGACTTGACCAGCGCCCGGCCCAGCACGCGCTGCGCCTCGACCAGGCGCGGGTCGGCAAGCAGGACGTCGGTACGCGGCACGAGCCGTCGCTGATCGGGTGGCTCGGTCATCTCGGGTCCGAGGGAGCATGGCGGAGGCGGACGGGAATCGAACCCGCCAGCGGCAGCGTCTGCCGTTCGACGGTTTTGAAGACCGCGCCGGTCACCAGACCGGACACGCCTCCCTGGACCATGACGACAATTATGGACACGTGACCTATCGACTGACTCAGTACGCCCACGGCGGCGGCTGCGCGTGCAAGATCCCGCCCGGCGAACTGGAGGGCATCGTCCGCGGGCTGGGGGCGAGCGCGCCCCTCGACCCGGCCGGCGAGCTGCTGGTCGGCCTCGACAACGGCGACGACGCCGCCGCCGTGCGCATCGACGGCGGCACGGCGCTGATCGTCACGACGGACTTCTTCACCCCCGTCGTGGACGACGCGTACGACTGGGGCCGCATCGCCGCCACCAACGCCCTGTCCGACGTGTACGCGATGGGCGGCCGCCCAGTGGTCGCGGTGAATTTGCTCGGCTGGCCGCGAGACGTGCTCCCGCTCGAGCTGGCCGCCGAGACGCTGCGGGGCGGGCTCGACGTCTGCGGCCTCGCCGGCTGCCACCTCGCGGGCGGCCACAGCGTGGACGACCCGGAGCCCAAGTACGGCTTGGCGGTCACCGGCATTGCGGATCCGAACCGGTTGTTGCGCAACGATTCCGGCAAGCCCGGCACACCGCTGTCGCTGACCAAGCCGCTCGGCGTAGGCGTGCTGAACAGCAGGCACAAGGCGACCGGCGAACGCTTCGCGGAGGCCATCGCCGTCATGACCACGCTGAACGCCGGGGCGGCCGCGGCGGCGCTGGCGGCGGGCGTCGAATGCGCCACCGACGTAACGGGTTTCGGTTTGCTCGGACACCTGCACAAGCTGGCGCGGGCCAGCGGTGTGACCGCGGTGATCGACTCGGCCGCGGTGCCCTACATCGACGGCGCGCGCGACGCGCTGGCCGCCGGGTACGTCAGCGGGGGCACGCGGCGCAACCTCGAGTGGGTGGCGCCGCACGCCGACCTGTCCGGGATAGGCGAGGACGAGGCGCTGCTGCTCGCCGACGCCCAGACCTCGGGCGGGCTGCTGATCGCCGGCGAGGTCCCCGGCGCGCCCGTGATCGGGGAGCTGGTACCCCGCGGGGAGCACACGATCGTGGTGCGTTGACGGGCGGTGTTTCGGGGGTGCCCACTAGGGTAGGGGCATGGGTATGCGCAAGCTCTTTCTCGAATGGCCCGTGCTGCGTCAGCTGAGCTCGGGCGACAAGCTCGGGCGCGGGTCGGCCGTCACGTCCAAGCAGACGCGTGCCGTCGAGCCGCGCACCACGGCGGCCGACCGGGTGGTGCAAAGCGTGTGCCCCTACTGCGCCGTGGGCTGCGGCCAGTTGGTGTACGTCAAGGATGAGAAGGTCGTCCAGATCGAGGGCGACCCCGGTTCGCCGATCTCGCGAGGTCGCTTGTGCCCCAAAGGTTCCGCGAGCGAACAGCTGGTCAACTCGCCGGGCCGGCAGGTGCACGTGCTGTACCGCGCGCCGCGCGCAACCGAGTGGCAGCGCCTCGAACTGGACACCGCCATCGACATGATCGCCGACCGCTTCGTGGAATCCCGCCGCCACACCTGGCAGGACATCGACAAGAAGGGCCACCCGCTGCGCCGCACCATGGGGATCGCCGCGCTGGGCGGCGCGACCCTGGACAACGAAGAGAACTACCTCATCAAGAAGCTCTTCACCGCCGCGGGCGCGATCCAGATCGAGAACCAAGCTCGTATTTGACACTCCGCAACGGTTCCCGGTCTGGGGGCCTCCTTCGGGCGCGGCGGCGCCACCCAAAGCCTCCAAGACATGGCCAATGCCGACTGCATCGTCATTCAGGGCTCCAACATGGCCGAGTGCCACCCCGTCGGCTTCCAGTGGGTCGAGGAGGCGCGGGCGCGCGGCGCGCGGATCATCCACGTCGACCCGCGGTTCACCCGCACCTCGGCGGTGTCGGACCGGCACATCCCGATCCGGGCCGGCTCGGATGTCGTGCTGCTGGGCGCGTTGATCAACCACATCCTCGCCAATGATCTGTGGTTCTCCGAGTACGTCGTCGCCTACACCAACGCCGCCACCCTGATCAACGACAAATACCGGGACACCGAGGACCTCGGCGGCCTGTTCTCCGGCTTCGACCCGGAGACCGGGCAGTACGACACCTCGACGTGGGCGTACGAACAGGAGGAGAACGGCCAGGTCGAGTCGCCCGGTGGCGCTCACACGCACGGCGCGTCGGCGGCGCAGAGCGCGGCCGGCCACGAGCACGGCAGCGGCGGTCCGCCGCTCGCGCACGCCCGGGTCAAGCGGGACGAGACCCTGCAGCACCCAAGGACGGTGTTCCAGATCCTCAAGCGGCACTACGCCCGCTACACGCCGGAGATGGTCACCGACGTGTGCGGCATCAGCCGCGCGGATTTCGATTACCTGGCCCGCTCCATCGTGGAGAACTCCGGGCGCGAGCGCACCACCTGCTTCGCCTACGCCGTCGGCTGGACGCAGCACACCCTCGGGGCCCAATTCATCCGCACCGCAACCATTTTGCAGCTGCTGCTGGGCAACGTGGGCCGGCCGGGCAGCGGCATCATGGCTCTGCGCGGCCACGCCACCATTCAGGGCTCCACCGACATCCCGACGCTGTTCAACCTGCTGCCCGGGTACCTGGCGATGCCCAAGGCCGGCGTCCACGACACCTTGGCCGACTACCTCGACGCCATCGGCTCCAGGAAGCAGAAGGGCTACTGGGCCGACTCCGACGCCTACCTGGTCAGCCTGCTCAAGGCGTGGTGGGGTGACGCGGCCACCGCGGAGAACGACTGGGCGTACGGCTACCTGCCGCGGCTGTCCGGCCCGCACGGCACCTACCAGACCGTCACGGCGATGCTGGCCGACGAGGTCGAGGGCTACTTCCTGCTGGGCCAGAACCCCGCGGTCGGGTCGGCGCACGGCCGGATGCAGCGCCTCGGCATGTCCCACCTCAAGTGGCTGGTGGTCCGCGACCTCAACCTCATCGAGTCGGCCACGTGGTGGAAGGACGGGCCGGAGATCGCCTCGGGGGAGCTGAAGACCGAGGACATCGAGACCGAGGTCTTCTTCCTGCCGGCCGCCTCGCACGTGGAGAAGGCGGGCTCGTTCACGCAGACGCAGCGGCTGGTGCAGTGGCGCCACAAGGCCGTCGACCCGCCGGGCCAGTGCCAGAGCGAACTGGCGTTCTTCTACGAGCTGGGCAAGCGGATCAGGCAGCGGCTGGCCGGCTCGACCGACGAGCGCGACCGCCCGCTGCTGGACCTCACGTGGGACTACCCCACCGACTCCGACGGCGACCCGCACGGCGAGGCGGTGCTGGCCGAGGTCAACGGGTATCACGTCACCGGCGCCGAGGCCGGCAAACCGCTGGCGTCCTACACCGAGATGCGCGCCGACGGGTCGACGGCCGGCGGTTGCTGGATCTACACCGGGGTGTACGCGGGCGCCGTCAACCAGGCGGCCCGGCGCGTGCCGCAGGGCGGCCCGTCGCCGAGCCAGCGGGAGTGGGGCTGGGCGTGGCCGGCCGACCGCCGCATCCTCTACAACCGCGCCTCCGCCGATCCGGCGGGCAAGCCGTGGAGTGAGCGCAAGCGGCTGGTGTGGTGGGATGCCGAGCAAGGTCGCTGGACGGGGCATGACATACCCGACTTCGTCGCGGACCGCGCGCCGGGCAGCCGGCCCGACCCGGACGTGGGCGGCCCCGACGCGCTCGCCGGGGACGACCCGTTCATCATGCAGGCCGACGGCAAGGGTTGGCTGTTCGCGCCGCAGGGCGTCCTCGACGGGCCGTTGCCCACGCACTACGAGCCGCAGGAGTCCCCGGTCGCGAACCCGCTGTACCCCCAGCAGCGCAACCCGGCGCGGATCACGTTCCCGCGCAAGGACAATCTGAGCGCGCCCAGCGCCGACGAGCCCGGGGCCGACGTCTATCCCTACGTGTTCACCACGTATCGGCTCACCGAGCACCACACCGCCGGCGGCATGAGCCGGTGGCTGCCCTACCTGTCGGAGCTGCAACCGGAGATGTTCTGCGAGGTGTCCCCGGAGTTGGCCGCCGAGCGCGGCCTCGAGCCCTATGGGTGGGCGACGATCGTCTCGCCGCGCGCCGCCATCGAGGCACGCGTGCTGGTCACCGAGCGGATGAACCCGCTGGTCATCGCCGGCCACACCGTGCACCAGATCGGCCTGCCCTACCACTGGGGCGTCGGCGGTGACGCGGTGGTCAGCGGCGACGCCGCCAACGATCTGCTCGGCGTGACGCTGGACCCCAACGTGCAGATCCAGGAGTCCAAGGCCGGTTCCTGCGACATCCGCCCGGGCCGCCGCCCGCAGGGCGCGGATCTGCTCCGGCTGATCGCCGAATACCAGTCCCGGTCGGGAGCCACCACCGAGACCGGCAATGTGCGACTGAGCGACGACGTGTGGGAAGGGGGAACCGATGGGACAGCTGAGCGGACCGACTGACCCGACCGTCGACGCCGGCTGGGCGGAACCGAAGCCGCGCAAGGGGTTCTTCACCGACACCTCGATCTGCATCGGCTGCAAGGCCTGCGAGGTGGCCTGCAAGGAGTGGAACCGCAACCCGCGCGACGGCAACCTCGAGCTGCTGGGTTCGTCGTATGACAACACCGGCGCCCTGGGCGCCAGCACGTGGCGCCACGTCGCGTTCATCGAGCAGGGCCGCGACCGCATCGATGAGGCGCGCGAATCAGGCCGCGCGCTGGTGGGTTTGGGCATGCCGGCCGTTCGGAAGGCCGAGGAGAAGCCGGACGTCACACCGCCGGACACCCCCGAGTTCCGCTGGCTCATGTCGTCGGACGTGTGCAAGCACTGCACGCACGCCGGCTGCCTGGACGTCTGCCCGACCGGGGCGCTGTTCCGCACCGAGTTCGGCACCGTCGTCGTGCAGGCCGACGTCTGCAACGGCTGCGGCACCTGTGTGGCCGGCTGCCCGTTCGGCGTGGTCGAGCGTCGCAGCGACGGCACGTATGCGACGCCGGCCGAGCGGCCGGACCGGCCCGCCGAGAAATTCGTGACCGGGGTCGCCCAGAAGTGCACCCTGTGCTACGACCGCCTCGTCGAGGACCAGATCCCGGCCTGCGCGAAGACCTGTCCCACCACGTCGATCAAGTTCGGCGACCACGACGACCTGGTGGTCGCGGCGCGGGACCGGGTCGCGGCGCTGCACGCCGAGGGGCGCACCGAGGCGCGCCTCTACGGCGCCAACGAGCACGACGGGGTCGGCGGGACCGGGTCGATTTTCCTGCTGCTCGACGAGCCGGAGGTCTACGGGCTGCCGCCCGATCCGCGGGTGTGCACGGCCGACCTGCCCGAGATGTTCAAACGGGCGAGCATGGCGGCGGCGGGGATGGCGGCCGCCGCGGTGCTGGCCTTCTGGAAAGGCCGGTGAGGCTCGGATGAGCACCTCCGAGTACGACAGCCTGCGCCCGCCGGAGCCCCCGGGAGGTAGACGCCGCAAGGGCAAGCGCGGCGGACGGCGGGGCGGGGGCGACGGCTCGCGCGAGATGCCCATGGTCCCGGACGCCGAATTCGCCTCGTATTACGGGCGTCCGGTGGTCAAACCCCCGCCCTGGGGACACGAGGTGGCCGCGTACCTGTTCCTCGGCGGCGTCGCCGGCGGTTCCGGCCTGCTGGCCGCCGGCGCGCAGCTCACCGGACGAGACACGTTGCGGCGCAACGCGCGGCTGTCGGCGTTGGTCGCGGTGATGCTGGGCGCGGTCGCGCTGGTCAAGGACCTGGGCCGGCCCGAGCGGTTCGTCAACATGCTGCGGACGGTCAAGCTGACCTCGCCCATGAGCATCGGCTCGTGGATCCTGAGTTTCTTCAGCGCCGGGATTGGGATCGCCGCCGTCTCCGAGGTCGACCGGATGACCGGCGAGCGAATTCCGTTGGGCCCCTTGCGGTGCGCCCTGCGCGCGGTGGAGGGGCCGGCCGGATTGGGGGCCGCCGTCTTCGCGCCACCGCTGGCCGTCTACACCGCGGTGCTGCTCACCGACACCGCGACCCCGACCTGGAACGCCGCGTACCGGGATCTGCCGTTCGTGTTCGTCAGCTCGGCGAGCCTGGCCGCGTCGGGGCTGGCGATGATCACCACCCCGGTTGCCGAGGCCGGGCCCGCCCGCCGGCTGGCCGTCATGGGCGCGGCCAGTGATCTGATCTCCGCCCGGTTCACGGAGCACCGGATGGACCCGGTGACACGCGAACCGCTGCACCACGGCACGCCCGGCCGGCTGCTGTCCTGGAGCGAGCGGCTCGCCGCGGCTGGCGGCCTGGGCGCGTTGCTCGGCGGGCGGCACCGCGGCGTCGCGGTCGCGTCCGGGCTGGCGCTGCTGACGGCGTCGGCGATGCTGCGGTTCGGTTTCTTCGAGGCGGGATTGGAGTCGGCGCGCGACCCCCGCTACACGATCGAGCCCCAGAACCGCCGGCTGGCCGAGCGCCGCGCGGCCGGAACCGCCGGCGACTCGATCACCACGGCGGGTTGACGCAACTCAACCGCCGCTCGCGGGCGGTTTGCGGCCGGCCTCGCGGGGTATCTCCAAGACCATGACGAATTTTGGCTACACTCTGATGACCGAGCAGAGTGGACCCAAAGACCTTGTCCGCGATGCGATTTCCGCTGAAGAGCGCGGCTTCGACTTCGAGGTCTGCAGCGACCACTTCACGCCGTGGCTGACGTCGCAGGGGCACGCTCCCAACGCCTGGACGGTATTGGGTGCGGTGGCGCACGCCACCGAACGGGTCGACCTCTACACCTACGTGACCTGCCCGACGATGCGATACCACCCCGCGATCGTCGCGCAGCAGGCCGCCACGCTGCAGATCCTCTCCGAGGGCCGGTTCACCCTGGGCCTGGGCAGCGGCGAAAATCTCAACGAGCACGTCGTCGGCAAGGGCTGGCCGACCGTGGAACGTCGCCACGACATGCTGCGCGAGGCCATCAAGATCATCCGCGAACTGTTCGGCGGCGAACTCGTGGACTGGCGGGGCGACTACTTCCAGGTGGACTCCGCGCGGCTGTGGGACACCCCGGACGTCCCCGTCGATATCGCGGTGGCGATCGGCGGCAGGCGGGCGATCGACAAGTTCGTCAAGCTCGTCGACCACTTCGTCGCGGTGGAACCCGACAAGGAACTCGTCGACGCGTGGCACGCCGCCCGCCAGGCCGCCAACGGGACCCAGGCCGGCCGCGTGGTCGGCCAGATACCGGTGGCATGGGACCCCGACCGCGACACGGCCATCAAGCGCGCGCACGACCAGTTCCGCTGGTTCGCCGGGGGCTGGAAGGTGAACGCCGACCTGCCGACGCCGGCCGGGTTCGCCGGGGCCACGCAGTTCGTCCGACCCGAGGACGTCGCCGAGTCCATCCCCTGCGGCCCCGACCTGGACGCGATCGTCGAGGCCGTCAAGCCGTACTGGGAGGCCGGGTTCACCGACGTGGCCCTGGTTCAGATCGGCGGCGAAACGCAGGAACGCTTCCTGTCCGAAGCGGCCGGGTCGTTGCTCGAGGCGCTGCGCGACGCGTCGCGCTGATTCCGTTGTTTGGCTGAAGACCCCCCGGGTATTCGCCCTTGTGCGGCAGCGGATTCGCGCATTCGGCGTGCCCGGCGAGGCGAGGGGATCATTGATGAGCGAACAATCCGGCACAACCACAAGGATTTTGGTGAAGGCGCTGGCCGGGGCGAGCTTCGGGCTGGGGCTCGGCGAGCTGTTGGCGCCCGGCAAAGTCGCCGCCGTCGCCGGGGTCGACGAGACGGCCCGGTCGCGGCGCGTCATCCGGGCGCTGGGCGCCCGTGAATGCGGCCACGGCGCGGCGCTGTTGGCCGGCCCCGCCCGGCTGGTGTGGACGAGGGTGGCCGGCGACGTCCTGGACACGGCGTTGCTGCTGGCCGGGGTCGCCGCCCGCGGTCCCGGGCGGCGCCGTCGGGGCGTGATCACGGCCGCGGCGCTCTCCGGGATCGGCGCGCTCGACCTGTGCGCGGCGCTGCGGACCACGCGGGGCGACGGCCGGCACGCCGGCGGGTCGCGCCACCGCATGGTGCGCGCGGCCGTCACGGTCCGGAAGCCCCCAGAGGCGGTGTACCGGTTCTGGAGCGATGTGCAGAACCTGCCGACGTTCATGCACCACCTGAAGTCGGTGACCGCCAACGGTGACGGCCGTTCGCACTGGGTGGCCAACGCGCCGGCCGGCCAGTCGGTGGAGTGGGACGCGCAGACCACCGAGGACGAGCCCGGCAAGCGGATCGCCTGGCAGTCGTTGCCCGGCTCGGTGGTCGAGAACGGCGGCAGCGTCGAGTTCGCGTCCACACCGGATGGGAGAAGCACCGAGGTGCGGGTGACCATCGGCTATCACCTGCCCGGCGGCGCCTTGGGCAAGGCGGCGCTCACCCTGTTCGGCGAATCGCCCGACCAGCAGGTCAACGACGACCTTCGTCGTTTCAAGCAGATCCTCGAGACGGGCCAGGTGATGCGCTCGGCGGGATCGCCGGAAGGGGCCGCGGCCGGCCGGCAGCTACACCAGCAACCCGCTGCGCCGAACCAAGGAGCCTCCGCATGAAAGCCACCGTCTGGGCGGGCCGCAACACCGTTGAGGTGCAATCGGTTCCGGACCCCAAGATCCTCAACGACCGCGACGCCATCGTGCGTATCACGTCGACCGCGATCTGCGGGTCCGACCTGCACCTGTACGACGGGTACATCCCGACGGTCAAGCGCGGCGACGTGCTCGGGCACGAGTTCATGGGCGAGGTCGTCGAGATCGGCAAGGCGGTTCGGAACCTCGCCGCCGGCGACCGGGTGGTCGTGCCGTTCCCCATCGCCTGCGGCGCCTGCGCGGCGTGCGAGCGCGACCTGTTCTCGCTGTGTGAGAACTCGAACCCGAACGCCGGCATCGCCGAGAAGTTCATGGGCCACTCCCCGGCCGGGCTGTTCGGATATTCCCATATGCTCGGCGGATTCGCGGGCGGCCAGGCCGAATACGCGCGGGTGCCCTTCGCCGACGTGGGCCCGTTGAAGGTCGAGGACGACCTGACCGACGAGCAGGTGCTGTTCCTGTCCGACATCCTTCCGACGGGGTATATGGGCGCCGAGATGTGCGGCATCGCGCCCGGTGACGTGGTGGCCGTGTGGGGCGCCGGCCCGGTGGGCATCTTCGCGATGATGAGCGCCTATTTGCTGGGCGCGTCGAAGGTCGTTGCTGTCGACCGCGTGCCGTATCGGCTCGAACTGGCCCAGCAGGTCGGCGCGGTGCCCGTCAACTTCGAGGAGGCCTCGGTGCTCGAGGAGCTCCAGGACATCACCGCCGGGCGCGGGCCGGACCACTGCATCGACGCGGCCGGCATGGAGGCCCGCAACGGCACGGCCGTGGTGGACGCCTACGACCGGGCCAAGCAGGCGGTGCGGCTGGAAACCGAACGGCCCCACGCGCTTCGGGAAGCGGCGATGAGCTGCCGCAATGGCGGCACCATCTCTATCATCGGCGTGTACGGCGGGCTGATGGACAAGTTCCCCATCGGCGCGGTCATGAACCGGTCACTGACGATCAAGACCGGCCAGTGCCATGTGCAGCACTACATGCGGCCACTGCTCGAGCGAATCCGCAACGGCGACATCGACCCGACGATCATCGTCAGCCATCACCTGTCGCTCGACGAGGCGGCCCACGGCTACGACATCTTCAAGCACAAGCAAGAACGGTGTACGAAAGTCATCCTCAAACCGTGAAACCGGGAGGTCACAATGTCGAATGAGTTACAGGGTAAAAAGATCGCGTTCCTGGCGGCCGACGGCGTCGAGAAGGTGGAGCTCGAACAGCCACGCGAGGCGCTGCAGCAGGCCGGCGCCCAGATCGAGGTGCTGTCCCTGAAGGCCGGTGAGATCCAGGCCCGCAACCACGATCTCGAACCGGCCGGAACCTTCCCCGTCGACCGCGCCGTATCGGACGCATCGGTCGACAAGTTCGACGGCCTGGTGCTACCCGGCGGCACCGTCAACCCGGACAAGCTGCGCATGGACGCCACCGCCGTTTCCTTCGTGCGCGACTTCGTGCGGTCCGGAAAGCCGGTCGCCGCAATCTGTCACGGGCCGTGGACGCTGCTCGAGGCCGGTGTCGCGGCGGGCCGGACCCTGACCTCCTACCCGAGCATCCGCACCGACCTGCGCAACGCCGGAGCCAACGTGGTCGACGAGGAGGTCGTCGTCGACGGCAACCTGATCTCCAGCCGCTCGCCGAAGGACCTGCCCGCCTTCTGCGCCGCCATCGTCAAGCAATTCGCCCACGCCCCTTCGGCTTAGTCGCCGCGGCGCCCGTATTTGCTTCGTTTCAACCCCTGAGTTTGCGGGCATTACCCACGGCAAGCGTTGATCGCCGCGGCGATCTGTCGAAAGGCCTACATTGACCATCACCTATCCCGACCCCGCCGTCTCGGCCGGAGCCAACGTGTATCCGCCGCAAGACGATTCCCGTCTGCTCGTCGACGCCATGCATCAGACGTCGCTGGTCGCCGGACGGCGGGTCCTCGACCTGTGCACCGGGAGCGGGTTCGTGGCCATCGCCGCCACCGAACTGGGCGGCGCCAGGGTGACCGCCTTCGACATCTGTCCGCAGGCCGTGCGTTGCTCGCGGGAGAACGCCGCGCTCGCCGGCGCCGACGTCGACATTCGCGAGGGGACATGGGTCGACGCGCTGGAGTGCGCACCCTTCGACGTCGTCGTGTCCAACCCGCCGTACGTGCCCACGCCGCCCGGCGGCGACACCGAGGTGATCTGCTCGAGCGCCGGCCCGTCGTGGGCCTGGAGCGCCGGGCCGGACGGCCGCATGGTGTTGGATCCCCTGTGCGACGCGGCTCCGAAGCTGATCACCGACGGCGGATCGCTGCTGCTGGTGCACTCGGCGCTCGCCGGCGTCCAGCAGTCGCTGGATCGCCTTAAGTGGGCCGGCATGCAAGCCGAAGTCATTGCCTCCAAATGGATTCCGTTCGGACCGGTGATGACGGCGCGCGCCAAGTGGCTCGAAGACACCGGGCGGATACCCGGCGGACGCCGCGAGGAGGAGCTGGTGGTGATCCGGGCGGACAA
Source organism: Mycobacterium sp. 050134 (assembly GCF_036409085.1). Taxonomy (NCBI): domain Bacteria; kingdom Bacillati; phylum Actinomycetota; class Actinomycetes; order Mycobacteriales; family Mycobacteriaceae; genus Mycobacterium; species Mycobacterium sp. 050134. Next base: position 173,957 of record NZ_JAZGLV010000008.1, on the reverse strand, counting down.
GCCGTGACCACCCGCGTACAGGTGGTGGCGGGCGGCCCCGTACTGGTGTCGGGGCCGGTGACGATCGAGATGCCCGACGGTGACGTCGTCGAGTCGGACCGATTCATGGTGGCGATCTGCACGTGCCGCCGCAGCGGCGACTACCCGTTGTGCGACACCAGTCACCGCCGGTGCCGTAACCTCAAAAGCCCTGCGCGCCGGGTCAATCGAGAGGCGTCCGCAGCGACTTCCGACCCTGCCGCCACGACGCCATAAGCCGGTCGGCCAGCCGGTCCTCCACCGCGGCGTGGGCGCGGATCCCGAAGACGACGTCGGCGTCGAGGTGCGGCTCCCGCCCCACCATGTCGGCGACCACTCCGCGCACCACATGCTCGTGCACCGCGTCGGCCTCGACGTGCTCGCTGTAGAACTCGACGCAGGCCGCGGGGGCGGCCATCCTCCGCAGCGCCTGAACCATCCGCTTCGAGCCGGGTGGCGACGTGATCTCCGTCGACGCGAAGTGCCCGATCGCGGCGCCGCGCAGCGAGCGGTGCAGCCCGAACAGCGACATGAGGTTGACCGCCGCCAGCGCCTCGGCGGGCACGGAGTCGAGGTATCCCAGGTAGGCCGGATCGAGGCCGGCGGCCGCGAGCAGATCGGCGAAGAGCTCTTGGTGCAGTCGCGGGCCCTGCCCCGCCCCGTACTCGTCGTACTCGACGGCCACGAACCCCGCCTTGGCCCGGCCCATCAGCCGGGGGATCGCCCAGGCGTGCGGGTCGCCCTCCTTGAGGTGGTAGACCGACCGGTGCACGAAGTACTCGCACATCTGCTGCCACGTCCCGGAGTCCCGCAGAAAATACGACGGTCCCGTCCCGTCCGTCGGCTCGATCGCGATGGCCTCCATTTCGGCCGCCGCGGTGTGATCGGGATCGACGGGCCCGACGTCGCGGCGCACGCCCGCCAAGAACTCGCGCTCCAGTTCGGCGCGCAGCTGCAACAGCGCCGGGTTCCACTCCCATTCCGGGTCGACGCCCGCGAAACCGCGGTAGTGCAACTCGTAGCACATGGAGAGCGCCAGCTGCAGGTCAAGGCCGTAGGGGTCGGAGTCACGAACGGATGCGCCGATGCGGGTGAGCTGGTCGCGCGACGGCGGCCCGGTCAACGCCCGACGGACCGCGGTCGACAGCGGTCCGTGGGCCGCCGGAAGCGCCGGTTCGACCATCGTCGATGCGTGGGTCACGCCGATGACTACCCGCTGTCGGGGTGGGGCAAACGGCGCCGCTCAGGCGTCCGGCAGCTGGAACGTGATGTCGACCGTGGTGCCCGCGGCTGAACTGTCGAGTTCGACGGCGTGACTGATGGCGCGGATCAGCATCAGACCGCGCCCGCCGTTGCCGGGGTTGACCGCCGGCGTCTTCCACGAGCCGGAATCGGTGACGCGCGCGCGCACTTCGCCGCCGGCGAGGTCGACGGCCAGCAACATCGTCCCCGCACCAATGTCGCGGTACGCGTGCTCGACGCAGTTGGTGCACGCCTCGCTCGCCACCAGCACGATGTCCGCGGCGAGATCGTCCGGGACGTCGGCCGTCCGCAGCCAGTCGGCCAGCCGGTGCCGGACGCCTGCCAACTGGTCTGCGGTGGCGGGGCTTTCGATGCGAAGCGGCTGCGGCCGATGCCGGTATATGACCATGGCCACGTCGTCGTCATACCCCGCCGGCGGGGAGAGTTCACGCAGCACCGCGTCCGCGACGGAGTTCAGCGGCAACGTGGTGGTCTGCACCAAAACGTCTGCGGCCCGGCCTAATCCGTCGTCGATGGACTCGTGCTTGCGCTCGACGAGGCCGTCGGTGAACAGCATCAGCGTCGAACCCGGCGGCAGGACCCGGGTCGCCTGCGGGCGCGGCTCGTCGTGGCGCACCGCCAGCGGTACCGACGCGGCGTCCGTCAACAGCCTCGCGGCCGTCCCGGGCCCCGCGAGGACGGCGGGCATGTGCCCGGCGTTGCTGTACTGCAGTACCCCGGACTCGGTGTCCAGCACCGCGAGGAACACCGTGGTGCAGTAGGCGTTCGGGATGAGCGACGCCGCCGAGTCGAGCTGTTCGAGGAGCAGCGCCGGTTCGGCTCCGTTGATGAGCAGCGCGCGCGCCGAGCTGCGCAGCTGACCCATGATCGCGGCGGCCGGCAGCCCGCGACCGACGCAGTCGCCGACCACGATGCCGATCCGGTGATCCCCGATGGGCAGCACGTCATACCAGTCACCGCCGATCTCCAGCGGCGGCACCGCGGGTTCGTAGCGCACCGCGAACCCCGGCGGCGGCTGCACCGGCGGCAGCATCGCGCGCTGCAACGTCAACGACGTCTCGCGGGCGCTCTCGAACTGCCGGACGTGCTGCATGGCCAGGCTGAGATGCCCGGTCAGGACGGTGACCAGCAGCCGGTCCTCCGCGCTGACCCACCGGGGCGAGCGCAGTTCCAGCCAGAGCGCCAGGTCGCCCGCTCCGGACAGCACCGCGACCAGCCCGGCGGCCTTGCCGGGATGCTCGGCGCGTTCGACGACCTTAGCCGTCAGCGGCAGCTGATGCCGGGCGTCGGCGAAGGTGTCCCGCAGCCACGGCTCCAGGCGCCGCCAGCTCGACGCGCCGGGCGCGCCCGCCACCTGGACCGCCGGGTCGCCGTCTCCGCTCGGCCACGAGACCGCGACCACCCGTTGCACATCGATCGCCGCGCTGCACTCGTCCAGCGTGACCGCCAGCAGCTCGTCCACCGTCCTGGCCACCGCCACGGCCGTGGCCAGCCGCAGCACCGCGCTTTCGCGGGCCGCGAAGGCCCGCTCGGCGGTGATGTCGCGGATGGTGCCGACGTAGGCGTTTTGGTCGGTGTCGGCCTCCTTGACCGAGTTGATGCTCACCGCAACCCACGCGAGGTGGCCGTCGCGATGCCGGATCGGCGTCTCGTACGCGGTGGTGCCGTTGAGCTCGACCAGGGCCTGCTGCTGACGCGCGCCGAGCGTGTCGACCAGCCACGGATGCGGCCACCGGTACGGCAGGCCGGCCGCCGGGTAGCCGAGGATGTCGATCAGTGCGCTGTTCATCTCGACCACGGTCCCCTCGTGGTCGGCGACGAAGAAACCCTCCTGCAGCGAATTCACCAGGGCCGTACGGAATTTGTCGCGGTCGGCGAGTCCGTCCGCGCGGGCCCGCTGCTCGGCGTAGCGCTTGGTGCCGTCGAGGAAGCCGCGGGTCGCCACGTCGAGCGGGGCCAGCGTCTGCAGGAGAAACTCCAGCGCCGTCGGCCCGTCGATGCCCGGCCCGGCCGCGAGGTGCTGAACGAGGCTGAAATGGTGCTCGACGATGTCGAGCATGCTGACCTGCTCTTCCAGCGCCCGCCGCCCCAGCTCGTGACCGACGGACAGGCTGTCCTCGTCACGCCCGGCCAGGTAGGCGCGCAGCGCGCCGGCGTAGCTGGTGTTGAAGTCTGCGGCGTCGCTGTCGCGGTCGGTCATGTCGAAACTCCCCGATGGCGGGCGGTCAGCACCATTGCATCGTCGGTCCCCTTGGCATGTCTGCTCAAGAGCTCCGCGGCGATCACCGGCGCCGAGGCCGCAAAGTCGATGTGCCGCAGGTGGTCTTCGGCGATGCCGTCGGTGGCGATGACGATCAGGTCGCCGGCGCGGATGGGAACGACCTGCGCTGGCAGGATCTCCGGGATCCGGTAGCCGACGATGCCCGCGGTGAGGCGGGCGCTGGACCGGACCTGGATTCCGGTCGCGGCCTTGGCGACCAGGTCGGCGGTGACGTTCCCGATCCCCGCCCACGCCAGGGTGCCGGCCGCGAAGTCGACCCGGGCCAGGGTCATGGCCACCCCACGCGTGCCGCCCAGCACCCGATGACAGAGCCCAACGAGCGCCTCCAGCGGCTGGTCCCGCGCGTTCTCGAGCGTGTCGACGGCCCGCAGCGCCGCCGCCGCGGCCTCCGCGCCGTGGCCGAGGCCGTCCATCACACCGAACAGGGCGGCGTCGTCGCCAATGCCGATCGCGATCGTCTGGTCGCCGGAGACGTGCTCGCCCGGCAGCGGGCGGCCCGCGGTCGCCCATTCGATCGGCCCGAGGCGCCCCCCGCGGCTGCCGTTGTCATGCACGAGGCGGGACCCATTTCCACATCTCGACGACCGTGCCCCGGCCCGGCGTGGACTCCACGATCAGCCGATCCATCAGGCGGCGGGCGCCGGGCAGGCCCAGCCCGAGGCCCCGGCCGGTCGAGTAGCCGTCCTCGAGCGCGCGCTCGATGTCGGCGATGCCGGGACCGCCGTCCTCGGCCCGGACCACCAGGGCCTTGCGGCCTTCCTTGTCCGCCACCTCGACCCGGACCGCGCCGCGCCCGGCGTAGCTGGTGATGTTGCGCGCGATCTCCGAGATCGCGGTGGCGATCATCGTGACGTCGGTCAGCGAGAACCCGAGGTCGAGTGCCAGTCGGTGCCCGGCCTTGCGGGCGGCGACGATGTCGTCCGGATTGTTGATGTCGACGACGACGGCGCCGGGGTCACCCGCGTCATCCGCCACCGTCGCGCCCGATCGTCGAATTGCGCTTTCCCAGCTGCCGATTCAGCAGGGCGAGGCCCTCCTCCAGGTCCAGCGCGGTGTTCATGTCGTCGAAGGCCAGACCGAGTTGCACCATGGCGAAGGCCACCTCCGGCTGCAGACCCACGATCACCGTGTCCGCCCCCCGCAACCGCGTCATGTGGGCGATGGTGCGCAGCGACCTGGCCGCGAAGGAATCCATCACGTCGATCGCGGTGACGTCGACGATGATGCCCTGCGCGCGGAACCGGCTGACCTGCTCCATGAGGTCGTAGCGGAGCCGCTCGGTGTCGGAGTCGGACAGGGCGGCCTGAACCGTGGCGATGAGGATCGCGCCCTGTTTCAGGATCGGTACTGGCATGGGGTGACCGCGGTCGTTCTGGCTGTCCGGGCGATCACCCGGTCTGCTCCCCGGTGCGCGTGACCTCATAGCCCAGCAGCCGCTCGGCCTCTTCGATGCCGCCCTGCAGGTCACCGACGGCGTTCATCTTCGACAGGTCCAGCCCGATCGTCACCAGCGTGAGGGCGATCTCGGAGGACAGGCCGGTGATGATGACGCTGGCGCCCATCAGCCCGGACGCGTCCACGGTCTGCACCAGGTGGTTCGCCACCGTGGAGTCGATGGTGGGCACACCCGTGATGTCGATGACCACCACTTTCGCGCGGTTCGCGCGAATCGCGCGCAACAGCTGCTCGGTGACCTGCCGGGCGCGCTGGGAGTCGAGCACGCCGATGATCGGCAGGATCAGCAGCTGCTCGCGCACCTGCAGCACGGGGGTGGAGAGCTCGCGGATCGCCTCCTGCTGCTGGCGGATGATCCGTTCGCGTTCCTGGACGAAGCTGACGCCCACGGTGTTGGCGATGCGGTTGGCGGCCGGTTCGTAGGCGTCGAGCACCCGGTTGAGCATCTCGAAGTCGGTCTGATACTTCTCGAACAGCGAACGGGCGAGCACGTCGCGCAGCAGCAGGACGATGCCGAGCACCTCGTCGGTCTCGACGCCCCGCGGGATGATGCGCTCGGAGAGGTCCCGGGCGTAGGCCTGCAGCGCCTCGACGCTACCGGTCTCGAGCACCTCTACATAGTTGTCGTAGACGGCGGTGGCTTCGGAGAACAGCTCCTCCGGTGTCATCGCGGTGAGCAGCTCCGCCTCGGTGATCCGGCGCGCCCACTCCTCGCGCAGGATCGTTCGGTTCTGCCGCAAATGCTGAACCAGCTGTGGCAACAGGCCTTCGCTGGAAATCACCGTTGGTGTGGCGGTGGCGGTGCTGCTGAAGTCCGACGGCGAATCTGACATCTGGCCTCCTGCCGTGTCCCCCTCGGTGCACAGGTATAGGGGACACTAGTCTGGGCTGTCGCGGGGTGGGTGCTGAGGGCTTATTCTTCTCGCAGTTCGCGCGGCAGGCTAGGCTTGCACCACGCTCGAGGCCCGGACAAAGGATCGCCATTGTCAGCTCCTGATTCGATTACCACGTTGGTCGAGGACCACGCCGGCGTCTCGGTGGTCCGTGTCAGCGGCGAGATCGATTTGGTCACCGCCCCGGCCCTGGAACAGGCGATCGGCGCGGTTGTCGCGGAGAGCCCGGCGGCGCTGGTCATCGACCTCTCCGCGGTGGAGTTCCTGGGCTCGGTGGGGTTGAAGATCCTGGCGGCGACGCACGAGAAACTCGGCACGGCAACCCAGTTCGGGGTGGTGGCCCGCGGCCCCGCGACCAAGCGGCCGATCCACCTGACCGGACTGGACAAGACCTTCCCGTTGTACCCCACGCTCGACGAGGCGCTGACCGCCGTCGGCTGACCGGTTTCCGCGCCCTCGGGTGCGATGATCGGGTGTATGGACGTCGATCATCCGCAAGACGACCAGCGCTGGGATCGCCGCGAGCGGGACGAGACCGAAGTCCAACGGCTGGACCGCAATTGGAACAACCTGCTGCAAGAGCTGCGGGTGGTGCAGACCGGGGTCCAGCTGCTCACGGGTTTCCTGTTGACGCTGCCGTTCCAGCAGCGTTTCGATCTGCTCGACGGGCCCATGCGCCACGTCTACCTCGCGACGGTCGCGCTGTCCGTGGGCGCAACGGTGCTGCTGGTCGCGCCGGTCAGCATCCACCGCCTGCTCTTCCGGCGGCACCGCCTCCAGGTGCTGGTGTCCGCCGCGCACCGGTGCGCCTACGCGGGGCTCACGCTGCTGGGGGCGGCGCTGACCGGGGTGACCGCCGTCGTGTTCGCGGCGGTGGCCGGGGAGCACGCCGCGGTCATCGCCGGGGCGTGCGCACTGGCGTTGTTCACCTTCTTTTGGTGGGTGTTACCTCTTATATTGCGGACCCGCGGTATGTGACGTTCGGTCACCGGCGGGGCGCGAGCGCCGCTATCCGCGTCGACGACAGGTGTTCGAGCAGACCCTGCGGGTCGGCGAAGACCGGGGTCGCCCCGGCCTCCCGCAGTTCGGCCTCGGCGACGCCCCCGCTCCGCACCCCGATGCACGGGAGGTTCGCGCGGGCGGCGGCCTCCGCGTCCCACACGGCGTCGCCGACGAACACGGCATGGTCGGCGTCGACCCCCGCGCGGTCCAGCGCCACCCGCACGATGCCGGGTTCGGGTTTGGCGGTGTCGACGTCGCGCGACGACGTCGTCTCGGAGATGACGTCGTCGCAGTCGAGCACCTTGAGCAGCGCCTCGAGCTCGTCCTCGGGCGCGGAGCTGGCCATCACCACCTGCAGGCCCAGCTCGCTGACGCGCCGAACCAGCTCGCGGGCGCCCGGCAACGGGGTCAGCAACGGGATGAGTTCCCGGTAGACCCGGCTGTGCGCGTCACTGAGCCGTCCCCGCACATCGTCGGGGGCGCCGTCGGTGAGCGTCTTCACCAGCTGGGATCCGTCCATGCCGATGCCGCGGTGGATCCGCCATGCCGAAACCGGGACGCCTTCCTCGTGGAAGGCGCGTTGCCAGGCGTAGACGTGCAGGTAGACGGAATCGACGAGAGTCCCGTCGACGTCGAACAGGACGGCGGGGGCGCCGGGGCCGGGCTTCAGCGGATGCTCCCCGAGTCGGCCCCGAAACGGCCTCGGGCAAGCGGTCGAAGTTTCATCCGCGCGGGATACCCGGTTGGACGGTGCCTGACACCGCCGTTTGACGTATCGGGCGGTAGGCCCTGTTCTCGTATGCCCAGCGTGGCGCCTACAACGTCGCCCTGCCGCCGCAGGACTGACGGCACCCGCGCCCCCTTTTTTGGCGTGTGTGCAGCTTTTATGATTTCTTGCGTGTAGTCCGCGTCAGAACGGGGTAATGCCTGCGCCACGGGTGAGTACAGGGAAGTGCGTCAACCCGCCACTGAGCAGGAAGGAACTCCCATGGCGACTGCAAGCGACTACGACGCACGCCGTGTTTCCGACGACACGCCGGACCGGTCCACGCTGCGCGAGCTGGCGACCCTGCCCGCGACGACCACCGCGGTGGTCGACGAGGACCCCAACGACGTGCACTTCTTCGAACTGCCCGGTGCCGACCTGTCTAGCGAGGAATTGTCGATCACGGTGATTCCCCAGCAGAAGGACGAGTTCACCTGCTCGTGCTGCTTCCTGGTGCAGCACCGCAGCCGGCAGCGGAGCACCAACGCGGGGCTCCCGGTCTGCGCCGACTGCGCGTAGCGGAGCCCGCGCCGGGCCCGGCGCACCTTGACCAACCCGGCGGCCCGTGTTTCTGTCATCAGCGTGGCAGGACTCGCGACTCGCCGGACGGACGCGCCGGCTGCCGCGGGCCGTCCGCCCGGCCTGCCCGCCCCCCGCCCGTTCCGGTCCGTCTGCGCCGTCGCGTACGCGGTCGCCTACCTCGTGGGCGGCGAGCGCCGGATGCTGCGGCTGATCCGGCGCTACGGGCCGATCATGACCATGCCCATCCTGAGCCTGGGCGACGTCGCCATCGTGTCCGACGCCGACCTCGCCAAGCAGGTGTTCACCGCGCCGACCGACGTCCTGCTCGGGGGAGAGGGGGTGGGCCCCGCGGCCGCGATCTACGGGTCCGGCTCGATGTTCGTGCAAGAAGAGCCGGAGCACCTGCGGCGGCGCAAGCTGCTGACGCCGCCGCTGCACGGCGCCGCGCTGAGCAGCTACGTGCCGATCATGCAGAACTCGGCGCGCGCGGCCATGCACAGCTGGCCGGTCGGCCGTCCGTTCGAGATGCTCGAGGCGGCCCGGGCGCTGACGCTCGACGTGATCGTCAGGATCATGTTCGGCGTGGACGAGCCCGGCGAGGTCCGGCGACTGGGCCGGCCGTTCGAGCGGTTGCTGAATCTCGGTGTGTCCGAACAGCTGACGCTTCGCTACGCCCTGCGCCACGCGGGGGCCCTGCGGGTCTGGCCGTCGCGGACCAAGGCGTACAGGGAGATCGATGATCTGTTGATGCCGCTCATCGCCCGCCGCCGCGGTGACCCGCGCCTGGACGAGCGGCTCGACATCCTGTCGCTGCTGATCCGTGCGCGCGGTGAGGGCGGAGAAGCGCTGTCCGACATCGAGATTCGCGACGACGTCATCACCCTGATGCTGGCCGGGCACGAGACCACCGCCACCACGCTGGCGTGGGTCTTCGATCTGTTGCTGCGCCATCCCGACGCGTTGCGGCGCGTCCAGGCCGAGGCGCTGAGCGGGGGCGAGACCTTCACGACCGCGGTCATCAACGAGACGTTGCGGGTGCGCCCGCCCGCTCCGCTCACGGCCCGCGTTGTGGCCCAGCCATTCCCGATCGGTGGATACGTCGTGGACCCGGGCACGCGGATCGTCGTCCACATCATCGCCATCAACCGCGATCCGCACACCTACGAGCATCCGAACGAGTTCCGCCCCGAGCGGTTCCTGGACGCCCGCCCCCAGACGTATGCGTGGGTGCCGTTCGGGGGTGGCGTCAAACGCTGCCTGGGCGCGAGCTTCTCCATGCGGGAGCTCGTCACGGTGTTGCACACGCTGCTGCGCGAGGGGGAGTTCAGCGCGGTGGACGACGAGCCCGAGCGGATCGTGCGGCGCTCCATCATGCTCGCGCCCCGCAACGGCACCCGGCTGCGGTTCCGGCCGCTCAAGCCGTCGCCGTAGCGGCGCGCGCTTCGTCCGCCGGGTTGTCGTACCGCTGCGGTAGCTTCATCCGCGTGGAGAAAGTCCTTGGGTGCCTGCTCGTGGTCGGGCTCGCTCTCCCTTGGTATTTCGCCCAACGGGCGACCGGCAGCGCGGTGGCGGGGTGCGCGGCGGGGCTGGGCGGGCTCGTCGCGGCGGTGGTCGTGCTGCTGTGGTTGTCGGCCCAGCGGGACCGCTTCCGCGTCGCCCGCCAGCGCAGGCGCGACCATCGGCGCGCGCTGGCGGACATGGCAGACGTCGACGAGATGTCGGGCACCGAATTTGAGGGGTTCGTCGCGGCGCAGCTTCGGGCCAGGGGCTGGAGCGTCACGCACACCGGCGGCACCGGCGACTATGGGGTCGACCTCGTCGCCCAGCGGGACGGCACTCGCCTTGCGGTGCAATGCAAGCGGCTGGCCAAGGCGGTCGGGGTGGCCGCCGTGCAGCAGGTGGTTGCCGGGGCGCGGCACCACGGTTGCGACCAGGCGGTCGTGGTGAGCAATCGATCGTTCACCAGGGCGGCCCACCAGCTGGCGATCACCCACCGTTGCCGGCTCGTCGGGCGTGAGCAAGTGCTGATCTGGGCGGGCGCGGTGGCGCCGCTGCCCAGGCGGCGGTTGCAGCCGGACATGGAGGCCTAGGGCTGGCAGCAGGCCGTGCCGCTCTCGGCAGTGTCGTCACCGAAGGTCTCGGAGTCGGACAGGACGGTGTAGACCTCCCACCGCTCGCCGGCGGGGCCGGTGACCCACGCCTTGTCCTGCGTCGCGTAGCAGCAGGTGGTGCCGATCTCCTCGTCGGGGACCAGGTCCTGGTCGGCGAGGCGCGCGATCTCCGCGTGCACCTCGTCGCTCGAGTCCACCTCGACGCCAAGGTGATTGATGGTGCCGCCGTGCCCGGCGTTTTCGATCAGGACTAGCTTCAGCGGCGGGTCGGCGACCGCGAAGTTGGCGTAGCCCGGTTTGACCTTGGTCGGTGCGGTGTCGAAGAGCCTGCGGTAGAACGCGATCGCCTCGTCGAGGTCGTCGACGTTGAGGGCGAGCTGCACACGTGACATGGTTGATCCTCTCTTCGCGTGCGGTTACGGGGTGGTGGCCAGGAGTTCGCTGACCAACGCCTGGACTCTGTCGGCGATGTCGTCGCGGATGGCGCGGACCGCGCCCAGCGGCTGGCCGGCGGGGTCCGGCAGGTTCCAGTCGCGGTACGACACACCGGGAAAGAACGGGCAGGTGTCGCCGCAACCCATCGTGATGACCACGTCACTGGCTTCGACCGCGTCACCGGTCAGGAGCTTCGGGTGGGCGGCGGTGAGGTCGATCCCGACCTCGGCCATGGCGGCGACGGCGGCCGGATTGATCTGATCCGCCGGCTCGGTGCCGGCGGAGCGGACCTCGATGCGATCGCCCGCCAGGTGACTCAGGAGCGCGGCGGCCATCTGCGAGCGGCCGGCGTTGTGCACGCAGACGAAGAGCACGCTCGGCTTGTCGGGGAACAGGCCGGCGCGCAATGACAGGGCGAGGTACACCAGTCCGAGCAGCACGGGCACCTCGATCAGCGGTCCGACCACGCCGGCCAGTGCCTGGCCGGACGTGACGCCGTAGGTGGCGATCGCGACCGCGATGGCCAGTTCGAAGTTGTTGCCGGCGGCGGTGAACGCCAGGGTCGTGGTGCGGGCGTAGCCCAGCCGCAGGGCGTACCCGAGGGCGTAGCCGCCGGCCCACATGATCGCGAAGTACGCCAGCAGCGGCACCGCGATCCGGGCCACGTCCACGGGCCGCGAGGTGATTTGCCTGCCCTGGAGGGCGAACAGGATCACGATGGTGAACAGCAACCCGTAGAGGGCCCACGGGCCGATGCGGGGCAGGAACGTCGACTCGTACCAGGCGCGGCCCTTCACGCGTTCGCCGAGCCGGCGCGACAGGAACCCGGCCAGCAGGGGGATGCCGAGGAAGACGAGCACGGACTTGGCGATCTGCCAGGGGGAGACCTCGATGCCGGCGCGGGGCAGGCCGAGCCAGCCCGGCAGCACCGACAGGTAGAACCAGCCCAGGGCCGCGAACATGACGACCTGGAACAACGAGTTCAGGGCGACCAGCACCGCCGCCGCCTCCCGGTCGCCGCAGGCCAGGTCGTTCCAGATGATGACCATCGCGATGCACCGGGCCAGCCCGACGATGATCAGCCCGGTGCGGTACTCGGGAAGGTCGGGCAGGAACAGCCACGCCAGTGCGAACATCACCGCCGGCCCGACGACCCAGTTCAGCAGCAGCGAGGAGACCATCAGCCTGCGGTCGGTGGCGACCTCGTCGAGCCGGTCGTAGCGTACCTTGGCCAGCACCGGGTACATCATCACCAGGAGGCCGACCGCGATCGGCAGCGAGATGCCCTGCACCTCAACGGCGCTCAGTGCCGACCCGAGGCGGGGCACGAGCCGGCCGAGCAGCAGGCCGCCGGCCATCGCCACGCCGATCCACACCGGCAGGAAACGGTCCGGCGTGGGCAGGCGGGTCGCGGTGTCTTTGGCGGTCACCGACGTCACCGTTCGCCCGGGCCGACGTGAAGGACCGCCGAGAGCTGTTGCAGGGCCGCGGGAATCACCCGGTAGTACACCCACGTGCCCCGACGCTCGCAATCCAGCAGCCCGGCCGAGCGCAGCAGCTTGAGGTGATGCGAGATCGTCGGCTGCGAGACGTCGAACGTCGCCGAGATCTCACAGACGCACGCCTCACCGCCCGGGTGGCTGGCGACGAGGCTCAGCAGGCGCAGGCGCACCGGATCGCCGAGAGCCTTGAACATCGCCGCCAGCCCCGTCGCCTGCGACTCGCTGAGGGCATCGGCCGTCAGCGGTGGGCAACACCCCGTCCCCGCCTGGTTCGACATTCGTCTATATAAACATCCATCGAATCAAGACGCAACAAGAGCAGACATAGACCCTGGGAACTCCCTCTCCGGATTCGCCACCATCCGCGTTTACCACGGGTTAGCGTGTTGCCCCGCCAGACGCGGCTGCACACAATGGGGGCCGAGGTAGGGCCATTACGACGGAAAACAGGCTAGTCATCGTCTGGCGGTTGGGACAGTTATACGGCGGGACGTAGATTGGCTTCACCGACTCGTCGGAGACGGTCAGTGTTTGGCGCGCCGATCGAATTTGTTTAGGAGATGTCGGCACTCGGGCGACCCAGTAGCTTTGAGGTTTTTCGTTTAACGAATCGGAAGGAACGACGGTGCGTCCAATGGATGCTTGCGGACAAGTTTCGAATTGTATTTGGTCCGTGTGCAACCGGTAATGGGGTTACATGGTGGAATATCGCCAACGATCTTATGACTAAGTGATGCCTTCGAGTTTCGTCAGTTCTAGTTGCGGTGCCCCGCGCAGAATTGATCTTAGCTGGGAAGAGGTTGAGCCGACGCGGTCCGGCTCCTTTCCGCGTGTTTGCCGGGAGACGAAGTTTCCAGCAGAAAAGTCAAGAACTCGAATCCGTTGTTTCAGCCGGGCGCCCGAGAACTGGCTCAAATCGAGCATGTATGCTTCGTATCGGTGACCGGCTGAGTGAGGATCAGACACTCCTGCATCCACCAAATGGATTAATCGAACGTCCATCAGGTCGGTTAGCAAACTATACCAAATCGGATTGTCCTCTTTGTCACGAAAGCTGACCAGGAAGTAAGTGTACGAGGATGTCTCCAGACAAAACTTACGCACCACTTTGAGGGTGTCAAGCGTCTTTTGAGCGGCTCCGGGATTCGAGGCCATATCCTCTTCGAGTTCGTTAATCTTGGTGGCAGCGGCGTCGCCGGCTGCCTGATTAACCTCCTGAACCCCGACCTGCCGGGCGCCTGGGCGTTGCTGAGCGCGTGTCAATGCACTTGCTGCCAGCACAAGATAATCGCGAGGTACGGCCCCAGACGCCAAAACAAGACGGTCAAGGCCAGTCCGGGAGTAAATCTGTGACAACGAGGATATTCCCACCCGCTTGCCATAGCCGGCTAGTACGGTTTCGAGGAAGTCCTGGGCCTGCCGCGGATCCTGCAACGTGACATCCAGATCGATAATTTCAGCGTCTTGGCCTGTCTGCAGTCCGGTCGGCGGTGAGTTTAACCACCAACGTGTTAGGTGCTTGATAGAAGCGACTTTGAGCCAGACTTGCGAATCACGCGTAATCCCGTGAAGCATGTCAAGTATCTGGGGCTGGGCGTTTCGGCTGACGTAGTAGAAGTCGTCTAAGAAAACAAATATTCTTGAAGACGTGAGATCGAGCTGGTGAGCAATTGCGTCTTGCACTCGGGGGATCAGTAATTCGACTTCTCTTGCGGAGTTCGATTCTTTGTCTAGCAGGGTCAAGATTCGATTATGGACTTTCGATAGTGTAATCGCTGCAGGGTTGTTTACGCTTAATTGACGAGCAGCTATTAGGCTGCTGAGAATTTTATCAAGGGTATATAAAACAACTCGTTGGGGTTCTTCGTGTCGATATGTCTGAATATTAATCCACGCTGTTACCGCGCCTGCCGACTCGATATTTCTTCTCGCCTCCACAAGGAGCGCCGTCTTTCCGGCGCCGCGGCGTCCGAATATCAAGTGATGGCGTGCGGCTGTGACGGCAGACAAGCTCGCGCGGGCATTTGGTACATAGCCAAGGCTCGGCTCCGCGGCGGATACCCTAGACCTTGCGCTCACCAGACTGACAAGCTCTGAAATGCGTTGATCGGCCAGGTTCTTTACTGACGTCCTTGATTTGTCGGCCTCGGTAAGTTCTAGACTCGCCACGCGAAAGACAACAAAACACTGTTGGCCGGGTGACGAAAGTTGTAACTCAAGGGCCTCAGATAGCTCCGAGGCGCATGCGAGGTCGTCCCGTGCCACGAATACTATGTAATTACGTTCATTCGGGTAATCTTTAATCTGCACGTCTAGCGCAGAGATGCCAGCCTCGTCGATTAAAAATTTATTGATAAACCTGCGTGCAGACTGTGTATCGAAATTGATCATACGTGCGCACATCCCTTGCTGCTTAGATAGAAGCGGCAATCGCCAACAAATATATTAGCTATCGGCTGAAGGTTCAATGCAATCGCTTTGAAGTGGGCCGCTGACTGTGGGTAAGGATCGTAGTCCGCTTCATTGCGCCAAAGGCGCGCGCTTTTCAGTTCGTTAGACCGAATGGAGGAATTTGGGAAATCGGATGGCACAGAGCTGAATAATTTGGTGTGGTCTTGGCAATCATCACCACCGACGTGAAAATACGAGACTGCCCGCATGCTGTGGTACATCGAGTAGTAGTATCGTCCAATAACTGTGCGCCAGTCGAGGCCTCGTGACCGTGATTTTCTCAGTCGGTTGGCGACTTCGAGGAAATGCTCACCCAGGACAAGCCTATCCGCAGCTGCGCGATGAGTTAAGTCGGTGATACTAGTTCCGAAGGTGCTCGCTAGGTTCTCGCCCTCAGCGAAGTGACTAAGCACC
Organism: Mycobacterium sp. 050134; assembly: GCF_036409085.1. Taxonomy (NCBI): domain Bacteria; kingdom Bacillati; phylum Actinomycetota; class Actinomycetes; order Mycobacteriales; family Mycobacteriaceae; genus Mycobacterium; species Mycobacterium sp. 050134. The sequence continues at coordinate 158,844 of NZ_JAZGLV010000008.1, read as the reverse complement.
CGCTTATCGGATTTGCTGATCCGCAGGAGCCGCTGTTGTTGGGGCGTGGTAACCATCGGCGGATCTTGGTGCCATCTCTAGAGTCGCGAGCGGTCGCTGGATGCGGCGGTTCTGTCACGGGGCCGCAAGCGACACTTAGGTGAACGAGGATGAGACTACAACAGTGCCGGCGCCACTCAAGGCGGTTGGCGAGTTCGCGTGCTCTTGGTGCAGATGTTCGCCTGGGCCTGCGATTTCGCCCGGGCTCAAGGAGGCGGGGCGCTCATCAGACCTGCTTGCACACGCCTACCTTCTGGCCAGCTCGCAGGCGCGGTGACAATTACGACGCTTTCAGCGACCATCTGCGCCAGCCGTCAACCTGAAGGCCATTCAGACGATGCTTGGCCACGCCTCGGCCGCGCCGACTTAGCCACCTATGCCGACCAGTTCGCGGATGGCCTGGACTTGGGGTTAGCGGTTCTGGACGACCTCGAACAAGGTCCTCGCAACCTGCCGCGGGAATCGAGCGAAAGTAAGGCCCGGAACTCGAAAACGAGTCAGGGCCCTCTCGCTCTAGCTGCAACATTGCGAGTCGGGGTGGCGGGATTCGAACCCACGGCCTCTTCGTCCCGAACGAAGCGCGCTACCAAGCTGCGCCACACCCCGCTTGAAGCTCCGACAGCCTATCGCACCCGCCCGGCGGCTCACCAAATCGCGGTGTCTTCGGCTCACGCCCAGGTGCAGGACCGCTCGAATTCGACCAGAGCCTCGGCGTGCTCTCCCGGGTCGAGGCCCTGCGCGCTCACCCAGTCGTCGCTGAAGTAGGTGTCGGTGTAGCGGTCGCCGCTGTCGGCGATCACCGTCACCACCGACCCGCTGCGGCCGTCGGCGACCATCTCGGCGAGCAGGCCGAAGGCGCCCCACAGGTTCGTGCCCGTCGACGGGCCGACCCGCCGGCCCAGGACGGCGCTGACGTGGCGCGCGGCGGCGATGGAGGCCGCGTCGGGGACCGCGACCATGCGGTCGACCACGCCGGGCAGAAACGACGGCTCCACCCGCGGCCGCCCGATGCCCTCGATGCGCGACGACACCGGCATCACGATGTCGTACCGCCGCTGGGTATAGGCGGAATAGAACGCGGAGTTCTCCGGGTCGACCACGCACAACCGGGTCGCGTGCCGCCGGTAGCGGATGTACCGGCCGATCGTCGCGCTGGTGCCCCCGGTGCCGGCGCCCACCACGATCCAGTCGGGGATCGGGTAGCGCTCGTCGCGCATCTGCTGGTAGATCGACTCGGCGATGTTGTTGTTACCGCGCCAGTCGGTGGCGCGCTCGGCGTTGGTGAACTGGTCCAGGTAGTGGCCGCCGGTCTCGTCGGCGACTCGCTGCGCCTCCGCGTACACCTGGCTCGAGTCCGCGACGAAATGGCAACGGCCGCCCTGCGACTCGATCAGCGCGACCTTTGCGGTGCTGGTCGCCGCCGGCATCACGGCGACGAACGGCAGGCCGAGCAGGGCCGCGAAGTAGGCCTCGGAGACCGCCGTCGATCCCGACGACGCCTCGACGACGGTGGTGTGTTCCCCGATCCAGCCGTTGCACAGGGCATAGAGGAAGAGGGAGCGCGCCAGCCGGTGTTTGAGGCTGCCCGTGATGTGTGTGGACTCGTCCTTGAGGTACAGCGCGACGTCGGCGTCGGAGCACCACGCCGACGGCAGCGGGTAGCGGAGCAGGTGCGTGTCGGCGCTGCGGCGGGCGTCGGCCTGGATGAGCCGGATCGCGTCGTCGGTCCAGGCCCGGTGCGTCAACGCACCGAGGCGGTCGGCTGCGAACGGGTCAGATCGCTGACCGAGTCCCGCCCGCCCATCGGCGCCGCGATCAGGGTCAAAAGCGTCGCCTCGGGCCGGCAGCAGAACCGCACAGGCGCAAACGGCGACGTCCCGATCCCGGCCGAGACGTGCAGCTGCATGTCGGCCCCCCAGCGCGACGGCCCCTTCGCCCGCGAGCGGTCCAGGCCACAGTTGGTCACCAGCGCGCCGTACAGCGGCAGGCAGACCTGGCCGCCGTGCGTGTGACCGGCCATCACCAGCTGGTAGCCGTCGGCGGCGAACCGATCCAGCACCCGCGGCTCGGGCGAATGGGTCAGCCCCAGCCGCAGGTTCGCGGCCGGGCTGGCCGGGCCGGCGATCGTGTCGTACCGGTCACGGTGGATGTGCGGGTCGTCCACGCCCGCGGCCGCGACGTGCAGGCCGGCCACCTCGAACTCGCGGCGCGTGTGAGTGAGGTCGAGCCAGCCGCGCTCGGTGAACGCCGCCCGCAGGTCCTGCCACGGCAGCGCCCCACCGCGGACGCGGTGCGACGGGTTTGTCACGTAGTTCAACGGGTTCTTCAGGCGCGGCCCGAAGTAGTCGTTGCTGCCGAACACGAACACGCCGGGCCGCGACAGGAGGTCGCCCAGGGCCTGGACGACCGAGGGCACCGCCTTGGGGTGGGCCAGGTTGTCGCCGGTGTTGACCACCAGGTCGGGCTCCCAGCCGGACAGCTCGCGCAGCCACGCCTGCTTGCGGCGCTGGTTTGGCGTCATGTGGAGATCGCTGATGTGCAGCACGCGCAGCGGCGTCGAACCCGGCGTCAGCACGGGCATGGTGATCTCGCGCAGCACGAAGGCGTTGCGCTCCACGAGCGAGGCGTAACCGATCCCGGCTACGGCCGAACCGACCGCGGCGGCACCGGTACGAATCAGAATGGGCAAAACTTCAGCCATGCAGGAAGCGTACTGCCGGTCGGGGACTCGCAGCGCATTCCGCGCGTCGACGGCGCCGCAACGCCTACGGGGGCGGCTGACCGGGCGGCGGGGGAGGCGCCAGCAACGGGATGGTGATCGGCGGCAGGCCGGGAATCTCCACCACCTGCGACCCGATCGGCGCCGGCAAACCTTCCGGCGGCGGGGGCGGCGCGGGCGGGATGCCGTTGCTCACCTGGATCGTGATGATCGAGCCCGGAATCGTCTGGCCGCTGGGCGTGGTGCCCACGACCTCGCCCATCTCCGCGCTGCTGTTGACCGAGTTGGTCTGGTCCGCGACCTGGAAGCCCGCGTCCTTGAGCCGCTGGCGGGCCGCGTCCACCTTCAACCCCGCCACGCTGGGGACCCGCGACCCGGGTGACCCGTCGACGTACCGCGGGTCGGTGGGCGGCAACGCCACCGGGCCAAAGTTGAGGGCGATCGGCTTCATGGCGGTGAACCAGGTGCGCGCCGGCTCGTTACCGCCGTAGAGGTCGCCCTCGCCGCAGTGCCGCAGGGGCGCGGAGCACAGGTCGGTCGGGTTGGGCGAGTCGTCGTAGATGTAGTTCGCCGCCGCGTAGTGGCTGGTGAAGCCCACGAAGCCCGACGAGCGGTGCGCCTCGGTGGTGCCCGTCTTACCGGACACCGGCAGGTCCCAGCCCGCGGCGCCGGCCGAACCCGCGGCCGTGCCGCCGCCCACCGCGTCCTTGCTCATCGCGTTCGCCAGCGTGTTGGCCAGGCCTTCGGGCACCACCTGGTCGCAGGTCTCGGTGGTGACGGCGACCTCGTTGCCGTTCCGGTCGATGAGCTTGTCGATCGGGTTCGGGGGGCACCACACGCCGCCGGAGGCCAACGTCGCCGCGACGTTCGAGAGCTCCAGCGCGTTCACCTCGATGGGGCCGAGCGTGAAGGACCCGATGTTCTGCCGCTTGACGAAGTCGGCCAGGCTCTCGTTGCTGTCGGGGTTGTATGTCCGCGCGGTGCCGGGGTCGGCGTAGGAGCGCAGGCCGAGCTTGATGGCCATGTCGACCGTGCGCTGAACGCCGACCTGCTGGATCAGTTTGGCGAACGCAGTGTTGGGCGAGGTCGCCAGCGCGTCGGTCACGTTCATCGAGCCGCGGTAGTTACCGGCGTTGACGACGCACCAGGTGTCCTTGGGGCAGCCCTTGGCCCCGCCACTGCCCATGCCTTTGGCCTGGAATCGGCCGGGCACCTCGAGCGTGGCGTTGGTGCCCATGCCCATGTCCAGCGCGGCGGCCGTCGTGAAGATCTTGAAGACCGAGCCGGCGCCGTCGCCGACCAGCGAGAACGGCTGCGGGCGCATGGTTTCGCCGGCGTCGAGGTTCAGGCCGTAGGTGCGGTTGCTGGCCATCGCCATCACCTTGTGCGACGTCTTACCGGGCTGAATCACGCTCATGACGCTGGAGATGCCGGGCAGGGTTGGGCTGGCGAACTTGTCGATGGCCGCCTTGACCGGGATCTGGACGTCGGGGTCCAGCGTGGTGCGGATCAGGTAGCCGCCGCGGGCCACCTGCTCCTTGCTGATCCCGGCGCGCGACAGGTATTCCTGCACGTAATCGCAGAAGAAGGCTCGGTCGCCCGCGGCGATGCAGCCGCGTGGGAGTTCGTTGGGCTGCGGCAGCACCCCCAGGGGCGTGGCCTTGGCGGCGCGCAGTGCGTCGGCCTCCTGGGGCAGGTTCTCGATCATCGTGTCCAGCACCAGGTTCCGCCGGGCCAGGGCGCCGTCGGGGTTGGTGTAGGGGTTGAGCGCGCTGGTCGACTGCACCATGCCCGCCAGCAGCGCCGCCTGCTGCCAGTTCAGGTCGGACGCATTGATGCCGAAGTACGTCTGGGCGGCGTCCTGCACACCGAACGAGCCGTTGCCGAACGAAACCAGGTTGAGGTAGCGGGTCAGGATCTCGGGCTTGGTGAACGTCTTGTCGAGCGTGAGCGCCATCCGGATCTCGCGCAGCTTGCGGGCGGGGGTGGTCTCGACGGCCGCGCGCTTCTCGGCGTCGGTCTTCGCCGTGACCAGCAACTGATAGTTCTTGATGTACTGCTGCTCGATGGTGGAGCCGCCGCGGGTGTCGACGTCCCCGCGCGCGTACCCGGCCAGGCCCGTCAGCGTGCCCTTCCAGTCCACCCCGTTGTGGTCGGCGAACCGCTTGTCCTCGATGGACACGATCGCCAGCTTCATCGTGTTGGCGATCTTGTCGCTGGGCACCTCGAAGCGGCGCTGCGAGTAAAGCCAGGCGATGGTGTTGCCCTTCGTGTCCACCATGGTGGACACGGCGGGAATCTCGCCCTGCAGGAGCTGGGCCGATCCGTTGGCCACCACCTCGGAGGCGCGGTTGGACATGAGCCCGAGCCCCCCGGCGAGCGGGAACATCAGCGCCGTTGCCACCACACTGGCCAACAGGCAGCACCCCGCAAGCTTGAGGATCGTTAGCGCGGCCGGGGGGCGGTCTGACATGGGTACTAGAGTAGCGGCCTCGCGACACGCCGCCGGGCGACGACTTTTTCGAAAGCCGCCGCCGGGCCTGACCAGCCAACTTATGATCGCTGCGGGCCAAAATTTTCGCCTGGGTAACTGAACGGTCGCCCAGATGTAGCGCGATTCTGGTAACTAAGACGTATCGTTTTGAGGCGAGACTGCACGGGCGTCCCAAAAAAAGCGTTATGAGACTGTTGCGCAATTGCCACCTGACCACCTAACTTAGACACACGGTGAGATTCAGATAACACCGATCTGCATGGTGTGGCGTAGATCGCAAGGGGTCTGCACTTGAGGAGGGACGGTCGCGAAGGGCGGCCGAGAGGAAGGGAACAGCTCGTGTCAGGAACGCGGCCGGCCGCGCGGAGGACCAACATCGCGGCCGCACAAGGGGTGCTCCGAAGCGTCGACGCCGAGGATCGGATTGCATGGGTTTCGAAGGCGCTGTGCAAGACGACCGACCCCGACGAATTGTTCGTCCGGGGGGCGGCCCAGCGCAAAGCCGCGGTGATCTGCCGGCACTGCCCGGTCATGCAGGAGTGCGGAGCGGACGCGTTGGACAACAAGGTCGAGTTCGGTGTGTGGGGTGGCATGACCGAACGGCAACGCCGGGCTTTGCTCAAGCAGCACCCGGATGTGGTGTCGTGGGCCGACTTTTTCGACAAGCGGAGGCCCCGCAGCGTCGGCTGAGGTCGCCGGGTCCCGCCCCGCGCAGGGTCGCTCGGACGGGACCGATTGCTGCACTCAATTCTGAAAACTTAGGTTTTCGTAATTACTTTTTTGTTACGGCTCTCGGCCGATTCGTTACTGACTTTGTTCAATAGCGGCCCGATCGCTGGCCGCGGACGAAGTCGATTGTGCCGATTGGCGTTTCGTCTTCGGCGCCAAACAGAATCCGGACGCTAACTGGCGCGTGCCTAATAAGGCCGCGAGCTACCCCGCGGCAGTGATCTGATCGGCCAGCGCCCGCAGCGCTTCCAGGTCCGAGACGTCGAACGGCAGCGACGGGACGCCGATGACGGGGACGTGCGGGTGGGCGCCGGTGAACCGGGACAGCAATCGGATCTCCCGCTTCGCCGTCTGCGCTCGGTCGGCGTGGATCTGCAGGACACCGGCCGCCAGCGATGCCTCCTCGGAGTCCGCCTTGGCCTCCAGCGTTTCGCTCCCGTCGATGGCCCGCTCCGCCGGCAGCGAGCACAGCGGCGGGTGGGTGCGGTTCAGGACGAGCCCGGCGAGCGGCATGCCCTCCTGAGAGAGTCGGTCGACGAAGAACGCCGCCTCCCGCAGCGCGTCGGGTTCGGCGGCCGACACCACGACGAACTGCGTGCCGGTCTGCTTGAGCAGGGCGTAGGTGCGGTCGGCCTTCTCGCGGAACCCGCCGAACGTCGCGTCCAGCGACTGGACGAACGCCGCGGCGTCGCTCAGCATCTGCGAGCCGAGCACCGTCGACATCGCCTTCATGGCCAAACCCATTGCGCCGGTGACCAGTCGGCCGATGCCCCGACCGGGAGCGAGCAGCAGTCGCCACAGCCGGCTGTCCATGAAGCTGCCCAGTCGCTTCGGGGCGTCCAGGAAGTCGAGCGCGTTCCGGGACGGGGGGGTGTCCACGACGACCAGGTCCCAACGATCCTGGGCCAGAAGCTGACCCAGCTTCTCCATCGCCATGTATTCCTGCGTGCCGGCCAGGGAGCTGGCGACCGTCTGATAGAACTGGTTGTCCAGAATGCTTTGCGCCCGACCGGTTCCGGAGTACTGGATCACCATCTCGTCGAACGTGCGTCGCATGTCGAGCATCATCGCGTGCAGCTCGCCGGAAACCTCCGGGGCCAGCGGGACACGCTGCGGGGTGTTGCCGAGGTCGTTCACGCCCAGCGCCTGCGCCAGCCGCTTGGCCGGGTCGATCGTCAACACGCAGACGTTGCGCCCGTATTCGGCCGCCCGCAGCGCCATCGCCGCCGCGGTGGTGGTCTTGCCCACGCCGCCCGCGCCGCAGCACACCACCACCCGGTTGCCGGTGTCGGCGAGGATCGCGCCCATGTCGAGGGTCGTCGGCGTGATACTCATCTGACCCCCTGCTGCGCAAGCGATTCGGACAGCTCGTAGAGGCTGCCGAGGTCCACACCATCGGAGATTGCCGGCAACTCCAGCCGCGGCACCTTCAGCGCGTCGAGTTGCTGAGCGATCTCGGCCCGCGCGGTGATTCTGGTTGCGTGCTCGATAGTTTCGGTCAGCAGACCGGCAAAGTCGTTGTCGGCCAGCGAGATTCCGGCCATCTCGAGCCCGGCCCGCACCGAGTCGGCGTCGATGTGGCCCTCGGCCGCCTTGGCCAGGTCGCCTGGGTCCAGGTAGGTCGGGATGTTGCGGTTGACGATCACGCTGCCGATCGGGAGCTGCATCTCCGCGAGCTCTTCGATGGCCTCCAGCGTCTCCTGCACCGGCAGCGCCTCCAGCAGGGTGACCAGGTGGATGGCGGTCTGGTCGGAGTGCAGCAAGTTCACCACCCCTTCGGCCTGCGAATGCACGGGCCCGCCCTTTGCCAGGTCCGACACCGCCTTGGTCACGTCGAGGAAGCGTGCGATCCGGCCGGTCGGGGGCGCGTCGACGACGACCGCGTCGTAAACCGGCTTCTTCGAGCCCTTGTCCAGGCGGACGACCGACTCCTTGATCTTGCCGGTCAGCAACACGTCGCGCAGGCCCGGCGCGATCGTCGTCGCGAACTCGATCGCGCCGATGCGCCGCATCGCCCGGCCCGCGATGCCGAGGTTGTAGAACATGTCGAGGTACTCCAGGAACGCCGCCTCGATGTCGATGGCCAGGGCATTGACCTGGCCGCCGCGCTCGGCGGTCGCGATCTTGAGCTCTTGGTAGGGCAGCGGCGGGACGTCGAAGAGTTGCGCAATCCCCTGGCGCCCCTCGACCTCGACGAGCAGGACCTTGCGGCCCCCGGCGGCCAGGGTCAGTGCCAGCGCGGCCGCGATCGTCGACTTGCCCGTCCCGCCTTTGCCGGTGACGAAGTGCAGGCGGGCCTTCGACAGGCGCGTCGGCCAGCCCAGGGAACTAGCAGCGCCGCTAGATGTGGTTGCCACCATCGCATGCTAGCCCGACCGCCGGGCGCCGCCCCGGCCTGGCCAGAGCCGTGAGTTTGCGACCGATAAGCTCCCCCCATGACCCAACCGACCGCATGGGAATACGCCACGGTTCCGCTGCTGACCCACGCCACCAAGCAGATTCTCGACCAGTGGGGCGCCGACGGCTGGGAGCTGGTGGCCGTCCTGCCCGGGCCCACCGGTCAGGACCACGTCGCGTACCTGAAGCGCGCCAAGTAGATGAGCGCGTCGGCCCGGCTTGCCGAGCTCGGTGTCACGCTTCCGGAAGTCGTTGCGCCGCTTGCCTCCTACGTGCCCGCGGTACGCACCGGCAACCTCGTCTACACCTCCGGTCAGCTTCCGATGGAAGCGGGAAAGCTGACGGGGACGGGCAAGGTTGGGGCGGACATCACCCCGGAACAGGCCAAGGCCATGGCCCGCGTCTGCGCCCTGAACGCGCTGGCGGCGGTTAATTCGCTGGTCGGGATCGACGCGGTCACCCGGGTGGTGAAAGTGGTCGGGTTCGTCGCCTCGGCTCCCGGTTTCAACGGTCAGCCGGGCGTCGTCAACGGCGCCTCCGACCTGCTGGGTGAGGTGTTCGGCGACAGTGGGGCGCACGCGCGTTCGGCGGTGGGCGTATCGGAGCTGCCGCTGGATGCGCCGGTGGAGGTCGAGCTGATCGTCGAGGTCGGCTGACGGCTGTGCCCGAGTCCGCCGAGTCGCCGACGCATCCCGCCTACGGCCGGTTGCGGGCGGTGACCGAGACCGCGTCGGTCATGCTGGCGGACAACCCCGGCTTGCTGACGCTCGAGGGCACCAACACCTGGGTGCTGCGCGGCCCGGGCAGCGACGAGGTGGTCGTCGTGGACCCCGGTCCGGACGATGACGAGCACATCGCGCGGATCGCCGAGCTCGGCCCCGTCGCGCTGGTGCTGATCAGCCACCGCCATGGCGACCACACCGACGGCATCGACAAGCTGGTCGAGCTGACCGGGGCCCCGGTGCGGTCGGCGGGCAGCGGCTTCTTGCGCGGCCTGGTCCGCGAGCTGACGGACGGCGAGGTGATCGACGCCGCGGGGCTGACGATCAAAGTGATGTCCACCCCGGGCCACACCGCCGACTCGCTGTCCTTTGTCCTCGACGACGCCGTGCTGACGGCCGACAGCGTGCTGGGCCGCGGCACCGCCGTCATCGACAAGGAAGACGGCAGCCTGGCGCACTACCTGGAGTCGCTGCGCCGGCTGCGCGGCCTCGGCCGACGTACGGTGCTGCCCGGGCACGGCCCCGAGCTGCCCGACCTGGCGGACGTCGCCGCGGGCTATCTGCGGCATCGGCACGAACGCCTGGAGCAGGTGCGTGCAGCCCTGCGCGCCATCGGCGACGACGCCACGCCCCGCCAGGTGGTCGAACACGTCTATGTGGACGTCGACGAGAAACTCTGGGACGCCGCCGAGTGGTCCGTCCAGGCGCAGCTGGACTACCTGCGCGGTTGACGCGGGCGCCGAGGGGCGGCCGGCGAGCGTGCGCAGTTGTACAGCTGTGACGGCGTGTCCGCGTACCGACACGCACGCTCGCGGGTGCCAAATACGCCCGCGCAACGCCCGCGCTTACCTCGCTCGGCGGGCCAGCCTCTCGGAGTCCGAGATCAGCACACTCTTGCCCTCCAGGCGGATCCAGCCGCGGTGCGCGAAGTCGGCGAGCGCCTTGTTCACGGTCTCGCGCGACGCGCCCACCAGCTGGGCGATCTCCTCCTGGGTGAGGTCGTGGGTGACGCGCATGGCGCCGCCTTCCTGCGTACCGAAGCGTTGCGCCAGCTGCAGCAGCTGCTTGGCGACCCGGCCCGGCACGTCGGTGAAGATGAGGTCGGCCAGGTTGTTGTTGGTGCGGCGCAGCCGGCGGGCCAGCACGCGCAGCAGCTGCTCGGCGATCTCGGGCCGATCGGCGATCCACGCCCGCAGTGCGTCGCGGTCCATCGATACGGCCCGCACCTCGGTAATGGTGGTCGCGCTCGATGTCCGGGGCCCCGGGTCGAATATCGACAATTCGCCGAACATATCCGACGGGCCCATGATCGTCAGCAGATTCTCCCGGCCATCCGGAGAGCGACGACCGATCTTCACCTTGCCCGAAACAATGATGTACAGCCGGTCGCCGGGCTCACCTTCGGCGAAAACCGTGTGCCCCCGCGGGAAGTCGACTGGCTGCAATTGCTTCGTCAGTGCGGCGACTGCGCCGGGCTCAACCCCTTGGAAGATTCCGGCCCTTGCCAGGATCTCGTCCACGTTGCCTCTTCAGCTTTCCAATTAAGTGATCTGGGCAGGCTAACCCCGTACCCGCGAGATGAGTCTAGAGGTAACCAATGTGTCCAACGTGCCAACGCTACACACGATTGACGTATCGGGTTAGCGTAAATTCCGGATTAACACCTGAATGGGCGTGCATTCGCACAGCTACGAGGGCTTGAACGGTCTCCCGGGAATCCACGGCAAAGCGCGGCGCGGCGGGGCTCGGCAGGGCGTGCCGGCCCGCCGGGCGGGGGTGGGACAGCTCCCGCGCCTGACGTAGATGGAGGAATTCCAGCGCCTCCGGCATGCCCTCCCGGGCCAGTGTGTGGACGTCGACGGCCTCGGCCTGGTCGAGGAACTCGTCGACGTCGGTCGCCGTGACGGCCGCCGGCGAGAGGTCGCGTTCCAGCCGCCCCAGACCGAGCGCAGCGAGCATCAGCAGCCCCGGAACGCACGCCACCAGCAACCATGACACAAGGGAAGTAAACATGCCCAAGGTCTCAGCGAGATCACGAAATCAGTACTCTGTCGTAGGTGACAGCGGCGAAGGCGTCCGGGCGCGCGAAGTCCACCTCGACCACCCCCGGAGGCAACTCGGCCGGCCGCTGGGCTGACGAGAGCCGGGTCGGTCTGGTGCGCCGGGCTCGGCGGATGAATCGGGCACTGGCGCAGGCTTTTCCGCAGGCCCACTGCGAGCTCGACTTCACGACGCCGCTGGAGCTCACCGTGGCGACCATCCTGTCCGCGCAGAGCACCGACAAACGGATCAACCTGACGACGCCGGCGCTCTTCGCCAAGTACCGGACGGCGCTGGATTACGCGCAAGCCGACCGCGCGGAACTGGAAAACCTCATTCGTCCCACTGGTTTCTTCCGTAACAAGGCCACCTCGCTGATCAATCTCGGGCAGGCACTGGTCGAACGGTTCGACGGCGAGGTGCCGTCGACCATGGCCGAGCTGGTAACGCTGCCCGGCGTGGGGCGCAAGACGGCCAACGTCATCCTGGGCAACGCCTTCGGCATCCCCGGCATCACGGTCGACACCCACTTCGGGCGCCTGGTCCGCCGGTGGCGGTGGACTGCCGAGGAGGACCCGGTCAAGGTCGAGCACGCGGTCGGTGAGCTGATCGACCGCAAAGAGTGGACGATGCTGAGCCACCGGGTGATCTTTCACGGCCGCCGCGTGTGCCACGCCCGCAAACCGGCGTGCGGCGTGTGCGTGGTCGCCAAAGACTGCCCATCCTTCGGCCTCGGCCCCACCGATCCCGTGCTCGCCGCACCCCTGGTGCGGGGGCCGGAAACCGCGCACCTGCTGGCCCTGGCCGGGCTGTAAAGCACGACCTTGACGCGGACGACGCGCTGGACGATCGCGATCCTCGTGGTGGTGGCGGCGCTGGTGGCGGCGCTGGTCGCCGAGCTGCGCGACCGCTCCGCGACCAACGCGACCGCCCCACCGCCCGCCGCGCGCGAACACCGGGACGCCGACACGACGGCCGCGCTCGCCGGTCCCCGCGAGCGCGCCAACCTGTTGCCATGCCCCGTCCCAGGCGCCGATCCCGCGGTGTCCGGTTCCGCGGCCCTGCGCGGGGTGACGGTGGAATGCGCGGCCGACGGCTCGGTCGTCGACGTCCCGCGGGCGCTGGCCGGGCGACGCGTCGTCCTCAACCTCTGGGCGTACTGGTGCGCGCCGTGCGCGGCCGAACTCCCGGCGATGGCCGAATACCAGCGCCGGGTGGGGCCGGGCGTGACCGTGCTGACGGTGCACCAGGACGAGAACGAGACGGCCGCGTTGCTGCGGCTGGCTGACCTGGGGGTTCGTCTGCCGACCCTGCAGGACGGCCGCCGCCGGATCGCCGCGGCGCTGGGGGTCGTGAATGTCATGCCCGCCACCGTGGTGCTGCGACCAGACGGTAGCGTTGCGCAGACGCTGCCGCGAGCCTTCGCCAGCGCCGACGACATCGCGGCCGCGGTCGGAAGCGACACGGGATAAGGACGGACGAGGAGGCGCGGTGAGTGCTGGGGGTCCTGCCCGCCCGCCGGCGGCCTCGGGGATGCTTGCACCCGGTCCCGAAGCCTGCCCGCCCTGGCTGCGCCCGCTGGTCGACAACATCGCCGCGATCCCCGACGCGTACCGGCGCCGCCTGCCCGCCGATGTGCTGGAGATGGTGAGCAAGGCCGTGTCGTCGCGCGCCGGCGGCCGGGAAGCCGCCGTCCTGGTGCTGTTCTCCGGCCCGGCCGGCGGATCCTCCGATTCCGGACTGCCCGAGGACGCCGACCTGTTGGTGACCGTGCGCGCCTCGACCCTGCGCCACCACGCCGGCCAGGCGGCCTTTCCGGGCGGCGCGTCCGACCCGACCGATCACGGCCCGGTAGACACCGCCTTGCGCGAGGCGCGCGAGGAGACGGGGATCGACCCGTCCCGGCTGCACCCGCTGGCCACCATGGACCGCCTATTCATCGCGCCGTCGCGGTTTCACGTCGTCCCGGTGTTGGCGTACTCGCCCGATCCCGGGCCGGTATCCGTCGTCAACGAGGCCGAAACAGCCGTGGTCGCGCGAGTTCCGGTGCGCGCCTTCGTCAATCCGGCCAACCGGCTGATGGTGTACCGCGGCGACCTCGGTCGCCGTTGGGCCGGTCCGGCGTTCCTGCTGAACGAGATGCTGGTGTGGGGCTTCACCGGCCAGGTGATCTCGGCGCTCCTCGACGTCGCCGGCTGGGCGCAGCCGTGGGACACCACCGACATGCGCGAGCTGGACGCGGCGATGGCGCTCGTCGGCGACCAGGGCGGGTCACGCCGATGAACATGAACGCGATGACCCCGTCGCAGTGGCTCGACATCGCCGTCCTGGCCGTCGCGTTCATCGCGGCCATCTCGGGGTGGCGGTCCGGCGCGCTCGGGTCGTTGTTGTCGTTCGCGGGTGTGCTGCTCGGCGCCATCGCGGGCGTCCTGCTGGCTCCGCACATCGTCAGCCACATCGCCGCCCCGCGCGCGAAGTTGTTCACCGCGCTGTTTCTGATCCTGGCGCTGGTGGTCGTCGGGGAGGTCGCCGGGGTGGTGCTCGGGCGCGCGGTTCGCAGTGCGATCCACAGCCGCACCGTGCGATCGGTCGACTCGGTCATCGGCGTGGGGGTCCAGCTCCTGGTGGTGCTGACGGCGGCGTGGTTGCTGGCGACGCCGCTGACGCAGTCCAAGGACCAGCCCGAGCTTGCCTCCGCGGTCAAGGGTTCGCGAGTGCTGGCGCAGGTCAACGAGATTGCGCCGCCGTGGCTCAAGACGGTGCCCAAGCGGCTGTCGGCGTTGCTGAACACCTCGGGCCTGCCCGCCGTGCTGGAGCCGTTCAGCCGTACCCCGGTGATTCCGGTCGCCTCGCCCGACCCCGCGCTGGCCAACAACCCGGTGGTGCTGGCCACCGCGCCGAGCGTCGTCAAGGTGCGCAGCCTGGCGCCGAGCTGCCAGAAAGTGTTGGAGGGCAGTGGCTTCGTGATCGCGCCCGACCGGGTGATGACCAACGCGCACGTGGTCGCCGGCTCCAACAGCGTCCAGATCTACGCCAGCGGCAGCCCCCTGGATGCCACCGTGGTGTCCTACGACCCGTCGGTCGACATCGCGATCCTCGCCGTCCCGAACCTGCCCCCGCCGCCGCTGGCCTTCGCGCAGAACGAGGCGAAATCCGGTGCCAGCGTTGTGGTGCTGGGCTATCCCGGCGGCGGCAACTTCACGGCGACCCCGGCGCGGATCCGCGAGGCCATCAAGCTCAGCGGCCCGGACATCTATCGGGACCCGACACCGGTCACCCGCGACGTGTACACCATCAGAGCCAGTGTGGAGCAAGGCAATTCGGGTGGACCGCTGATCGACTTGGAAGGGCATGTGCTCGGCGTGGTGTTCGGCGCGGCCGTCGACGATCCCGACACCGGCTTCGTGTTGACGGCCGACGAGGTGGCCGGCCAGCTCGCCAAGATCGGCGATACCGCCCAGGTGGCCACCGGGACGTGCGTCAGCTGATGCCCGCGCTCAGCGGGCCGGCGAGCCGTGCACCTGCTCGAAGAATCGCATCAGGTGCCGGTTGGTCTCCTCCGGCACCTCTTCGTGACTGAAATGCCCGGCGCCGGCGATGGATAGGTACCGGCCGTGGGGCGCGTAGCGCTGGGTGCGGTCCACCGGGTCGGCCAGCACGTAGGGGTCGTCCTCGCCGCGCAGGTGCAGCAGCGGCAGTCCGAGTTGCCGCGACATCGACTTCATGAAGCGCCGGCCCTCGTCGCGCAGCTGGCTGCGCACCGCCCACCGCTGGTATTCCAGTGCGCAGTGCGCGGCCGCCGGAATGCGGATCGCCATCCGAAGGTGCCCGACGGTCTCCGAAAAATCTTCGGAGGCAACCCATTTGGCCCCGCCGCGGTGGCGGACCAGGCGCTCGACCTCCGCGGCGTTGTCGCGGGTCAGCAGGCGTTCCGGCCAGACCGGCAGCTGGTAGCGCAGCAGCGTCGGCAGCAGGGCGCGACTTTGGTCACGGCGCGTCAGCGTGGACCGTCGTAGCGCGGCCGGGTGGGGCGAGCTGATCAGCGCGATGGCGCGCACCAGCCGCGAGTGCAGCAGCGCGGTGGCCCAGCAGGCCAGCCCGCCGTCGGCGTGGCCGACCAGCGTCGCCGACGAATGCCCGAGCGCGCGGATCAGTCCCGCCGTGTCGCCGGCGAGCGTCCAGCCGTCGTAGCCGCGGGGCGGCTTGTCGCTGCCGCCGTAGCCGCGCAGGTCCACCGCGACCATCCGCGCCCCGCTCAGGCCGCGCAGCTGGTGGCGCCACGACCACCAGAACGATCCGAAGCCGTGCAGCATCATCACCAGCGGCTGCGCAGTGACCGGGCCGGCCGTGTCGGCGCCGGACGCCACGGCCTCGACGACATGAAACCGAATGCCGTTGGCGTGCACATCCAGATGGCGCCATGGCCCGTCGATGCGCGCGACCGACGGGTCCGGTGCTGCCATCTACCAACCCGAGGGATCGGCCGGGGCCCCATCCTCGGGCCTTTCGTGCCGGCCGTGAGCCTCGGTGAGCGTCTTCGCGCCGGCGGCGGACTTGTCGTGGCCCGGGGTCAGCGCGGTGCGCGTCTCCTTGACCGATGCGATCGTCTGCCGCGGGCCGCGGATGCGGCGCACCTTGAGGAAGCCCAGCAGTCCGAGCAGGGCTCCCACCACGACCATGATCCCGAACACGATCAGGAACGCGGCCCAGCGCCACAGCCAGGTATCGAGCAGCTCGGCGAGGAAGAAGAAGAAAAAGAAGGTGGAGTAGAACAGCACGACCAGGGCGGCAATGAAGAAGACGCTGCCGGTCAGGCCCTTCTTCACGTCCCGGGTGATCTCGGAGCGGGCCAGTTCCACCTCGGCGCGCACCAGCGTGGAGACCTGGGCGGTCGCGTCCTTGATCAGATCACCGATCGACGGCTCGACGGCCTTGGCGTGCGGGTCGGTCAACGGAATCGTGGTCAAGGTGCTGGGCACACCGTTCTTGCCATCGCTCTTGCTCACAGACGGACCTCTCTCGTTTCTCGCCCCGGCGCGCTCTCGTCGCGGTTTATGTTGCCATGCGGATGTGGCCCCAAACGAGGCCAGCCGAGGACCGCCCCTGCTGGCGCCCCATTTGGGCCGCGGGGGCCTTCGAGCCCATAGACTGGCCAAGCCGGTCCTCACGCCGGTCGATCGATGGGAGTGGTGCTGTGCGGACGGCGCACCGGTACTTCGTGGCCGCGACGATGACCATGCTGTTGGCGCTCGTGGGCCTGCCCGTCCGCGCCGCCGCGGCCGATGTCCGGGTGCCGATGGGCGGCGGTGCGGGCATCGTGATCAACGGGGACACCATGTGCACCCTCACCACCATCGGCAACGACGCCGCCGGGGAGCTGATCGGCTTCACGTCCGCGCACTGCGGCGGCCCCGGCGCCAAGGTCGCCGCCGAGGGCGCCGAGAACGCCGGCATTCTGGGCACCATGGTCGCCGGCAACGACACCCTGGACTACGCGGTCATCAAGTTCGACCCGGCCAAGGTGACACCCACGGCCAATTACAACGGCTTCCCGATCAACGGCATCGGCCCCGATCCGGCCTTCGGCGAGATCGCCTGCAAGCAGGGCCGCACCACGGGCAACTCCTGCGGGGTCACCTGGGGTCCGGGGCAGGACCCGGGCACCATCGTCATGCAGGTCTGCGGCCAGCCGGGGGACTCCGGGGCGCCCGTCACCGTCAACGGTCTGCTGGTGGGCATGATCCACGGCGCGTTCAGCGACAACCTGCCGACCTGCGTCATCAAGTACATCCCGCTGCACACCCCGGCGGTGGTCCAGTCGTTCAACGCGATCATCGCCGACATCAACGCCAAGCACCGGCCCGGCGCGGGCTTCGTGCCGCTGCCCGCCTGACGCGCGGCCCCGCTACTTCGGGGACTGGATCGCGTCGAACACGCCGGGGTCGAGCAGCGTCGACGTGTCGCCCAGCTCGCGGTTCTCTGCGACGTCACGCAGCAGGCGCCGCATGATCTTGCCGCTGCGGGTCTTCGGCAGTTCGGGCACCACGTGTACCTCGCGCGGCTTGGCGATCGGCGAGATCTCCCGGGCCACCTCGACGCGCAGCTCGTCGACGATCCCGTCGTGCACCTGGTAGTCGGCGCGCAGCACGACGAACGCACAGATGGCCTGGCCGGTGGTTTCGTCCGTCGCGCCCACGACGGCCGCCTCCGCTACCGCGACGTGGCCGACCAGCGCGGACTCCACCTCGGCCGTCGAGAGCCGATGCCCCGACACGTTCATCACGTCATCGATGCGACCCACCACCCAGATGTCGCCGTCGGGGTCGTACCAGGCGCTGTCGCCGGCGAAGTACCACCCCTGCTCGGCGAACCGGGACCAATAGGTCTCGACGTAGCGCTCCGGATCGCCCCAGATGCCGCGCAGCATGGACGGCCACGGCTGGTCCAGCACCAGGTAGCCGGTGATGTGTTCGCCCTCCTTGCTGCCCGCCGGCAGCCGGTCGCCGTGGTCGTCGACGATCTTGGCCGAGATGCCCGGCAACGGCCGCATCGCCGAACCCGGTTTCGCCGCGGCGACCCCGGGCAGCGGGGAGATCATCGCGCAGCCGGTCTCGGTCTGCCACCAGGTGTCGACGATCGGCAGGCTGTCCGCGCCGATCACCTTGCGGTACCAGCGCCAAGCCTCCGGGTTGATCGGTTCGCCGACCGATCCCAGCAGTCGCAGGCTGGTCAGGTCGTGCGCGTCGGGGATCTCCCGGCCCCACTTCATGAACGTGCGGATGAGCGTGGGGGCAGTGTAATAGATTGTCACACCGTACTTTTCGATGATCTCGAAGTGCCGGTGCTGGGTCGGGGTGTCCGGTGTGCCCTCGTAGAGCACCTCGGTGACGCCATTGGAGAGCGGTCCGTAGACGCCGTAGGTGTGTCCGGTGACCCAGCCGATGTCGGCGGTGCACCAGAACACGTCGGTTTCGGGCTTGATGTCGAAGACGTAGTAGTGGGTGTAGGAGACCTGGGCCAGGTAACCGCCGCTGGTGTGCACGATGCCCTTGGGCTTGCCGGTGGTGCCGGAGGTGTAGAGCAGGAACAGCGGGTGCTCGGCGTCGAAGGGCTGCGGGGTGTGTTCGGGGGACGCCGAGTCGACGACTTCGTGCCACCACAGGTCGCGACCCTCGTTCCACGACACGTCGATTCCGGTGCGGCGCACCACCAGAACGTGTTCGACGGGGCTGTCGCCATCCTCGTCGGGCGATGTGGCGTCGTCGGCCGCGTCCTTGAGCGGGGCCGGCTTGCCGCGGCGGAACTGACCGTCGCTGGTGATCAGCAGCTTGGCCTGGGCGTCGGCGATCCGGGCCCGCAGCGCCTTGGCGGTGAAGCCCGCGAACACGACGCTGTGCATGAGGCCCAGCCGCGCGCAGGCCAGCATCGCGATCACCGCCTCGGGGATCAGCGGCATGTAGATGGCCACCCGGTCCCCGGCGACGAGGCCGATCCCGGTCAGCGCGTTGGCCGCCCTGCAAACCTCGGCCTGCAGGTCCGAATAGGTCAGGCTGCGGCTGTCGCCCGGTTCGCCCTCCCAGTGGATGGCAACCCGGTCACCGAGCCCCGCCTCCACGTGGCGATCCACGCAGTTGTAGGCCACGTTGAGCTTCCCGTCGGCGAACCACTTGGCGAACGGCGCGTCGGTCCAATCGAGCACCTCGGTGAAGGGCGTCGACCAGGACAACCGGTTGGCCTGCTTGGCCCAGAACGCCAGCCGGTCCTCCTCGGCCTCGCGGTACAACTCCTCACCGGCGTTGGCCTGCTGAACGAATTCGGCCGGGGGCGGATACGACGACGGGCCCGCGTGGTTCGTGGCGGTCACTGGTTCTCCTATGTCGAGGCGCGTAAACCGTCTGTGAGCCTAACGCCGCGCGGCGAAAAGCGGTCCGTCAAACCGGGGTGAAAATTGTCCTTGTAATCGATAATCACGGGGTGCCGGGATCTGGAGGGCGGTGGTGCCGCCGGTTGGTAGGCAGTCTCGCCGCGGTGGCGGTGGGCTGGGTGGGCGCCGTCGTGTCCGGACCACCCGCGCGGGCCGTGCCCTTCGGCACCGGCGACCAACCGGTGCCGTGCTGGTCGGATCGCATCGCGGTGAACGCTTCCCCGATCCAGGCGGCGGTCGGTCACCGCTCGGTGACGCTGTATTTCAGCCTCGCGAGCGGCGTCGAGCCGTGCACGCTGAACGGCTATCCAGCGGTGGACACGGGCGACGGCGGGCCGCCCCTACACGCCGAGCCCACGCCGCGCGGGTACATGGGCGGGTTGCCGGCCGGTGTGGAGGTGTCCCCCACGGTGACGCTGTCGCTCTCGACCCAGGCGCAGGCCGTTGTGGAGGGCATGGCGATCGACCGCGACGGCAACCTGTGCCCGACGTATACCGGCCTGTTGGTCACGCCGCCGGACGCCGGTCAGGTCTTCCCCGTCGCGGCCCCCATCGACGCGTGCTCGCTGCAGGTGCACCCGGTAACCGCTGGCTGACCAGGTCCGCTCAGGCCCTAAGGTCGCAGGCATGCGTCGGATGCGGGCGACCCTCGCCTTACTGGTCTCGGCCGCCGTGATCCTGTTGCCGGTCGGCTGCGGCGGCGGAGTGCTCACCCCGGACCTGGTTCTGGTCAACGGCGCGGAGCCGCCCTACCCCCTCGTGCCGACCAGCACCAACGACAACAACGGAGGCCGAATTCTTAATCGGCTCTTCGCCGGCTTGATCTCCTACGACGCAGGCGGGAAGCCTTCGAACGAGGTCGCCCAGGCCATCGAGAGCGCCGACAACGTCAACTACCGCATCGTGCTGAAGTCCGGCTGGAAGTTCACCGACGGCTCGCCGGTGACAGCACACTCGTTCGTCGACGCGTGGAACTACGGCGCGCTGAGCCGCAACGCCCAACTCGAGCAGAGCTTCTTCAGCCCGATCGACGGATTCGACGATGTCGCGGCCGCGGATGCGAAGCGAACCACGATGACCGGGCTGCAGGTGGTCAACGACCTCGAATTCACCGTTAGGCTCAAGGCGCCCACCATCGACTTCGTAATGCGGTTGGGTCACAGCGCGTTCTACCCGCTGCCCGACAGCGCCTTTCGTGACATGGCGGCCTTCGGCCGCAACCCGATCGGCAACGGTCCCTACCAGCTTGCCGACGGACCGGACGGCCCGGCCTGGGAACACAACGTCAAAATCGACCTGAGGCCCAACCCCGACTATCGGGGAAACCGCAAGCCCCGCAACAAAGGCCTGCGATTCGAGTTCTACGCCAACCTGGATACCGCCTATGCGGACCTGCTGTCCGGGAATCTCGATGTGCTCGACACGATTCCACCGAGCGCGTTGCCCGTGTATCGGCGCGATCTCGGCGACCACGTCGCCAGCGGCCCGGTCGCGATCAAACACAGCCTGGACACCCCGTTGCGGCTCGCGCATTTCGGCGGTGAGGAAGGCCGCCTGCGCCGGCTCGCGTTGTCGGCCGCCGTGGACCGCGCGCAGATCTGCAAGCAGATCCTCCTGGGCACCCGCAGCCCGGCGCGCGACTTCACCGCCCAATCCCTGCCCGGCTTCGACCCGAACCTGCCGGGCAACGACGCGCTCGACTTCAATCCCGAACGTGCCAAACAACTCTGGGGACAGGCCAACGCGATCTCGCCGTGGAGCGGCCAGTACGCGATCGCCTACAACGCCGACCTCGGGAACCAGGAGTGGGTCGACGCGGTCGCCAACAGCATCAAAAATGTCCTCGGCATCGACGCGGTCGGCGCGCCGCAGCCCACCTTCGCCGGATTCCGCACCCAGATCACCAACCACACCATCTCGACGGCCTTCCGCGCGTCATGGCAGGGCGACTATCCGTCGCTACTGGAATTCCTGGCGCCGGTCTTCGCTAGCGGGGCGGGATCGAACGACGTCGGCTACTCCAGCGCCGAATTCGACGCAGCGCTCGCGGCCGCCGAGGCCGCGCCGACCATGCGGGACGCGGACGCCCTGGCCAATCGTGCGCAGCAAGTCCTGCTGCACGACATGCCCGCCGTCCCACTGTGGGACAACATCAGCGTGGTGGGATGGTCCTCGGAGGTAAACGGGGTCACCGTCACGTGGAACGGTCTGCCGGACTACGAGAACATCATGAAGGGCTGAGATGGTTGCCTACGTCGCGCGTCGAGTCGCAGTCATGGTTCCGGTCTTTCTCGGCGCCACGCTGCTGATCTACGGCATGGTGTTCCTGTTGCCCGGCGATCCGGTCGCCGCGATGGCGGGGGATCGGCCGCTGACGCCCGCGGTCGCCGCGGCGTTGCGCGCCCGCTACCACCTCGACGAGCCCTTCCTGACGCAGTACCTGCGCTACCTGAGCGGCGTCCTGCACGGCGACCTCGGCCGCTCCTATTCCGGCCTACCCGTGAGGCTGGTTCTGGCGCATGCGTTTCCGGTCACGCTGCGCCTGGCGCTGATCGCCGTCGCGGTCGAGGCCGTGCTCGGCGTCGGCTGCGGGGTGCTGGCCGGGCTGCGCCAGGGCGGGATCTTCGATTCGACCGTGCTGATCGCCGGCCTGATCATCATCGCCATCCCGACCTTCGTGCTGGGGTTCCTGGCGCAGTTCATCTTCGGCGTCCAATTGGGCATCGCGCCGGTCACGGTGGGCGACCGGGCGACCCTCGGGCGGCTGCTGCTGCCCGGGATCGTCCTGGGCTCGGTGTCGTTCGCCTACGTGGTCCGGTTGACCCGGTCGGCGGTGGCCGCCAACGCCCACGCCGACTACGTGCGGACCGCCACCGCCAAGGGCCTCTCGCGCCCGCGGGTGGTGACGGTGCACATCCTGCGCAACTCGCTGATCCCGGTGGTAACCTTCCTCGGCGCCGACCTGGGGGCGCTGATGGGCGGCGCGATCGTGACCGAGGGCATCTTCAACATCCACGGCGTTGGCGGCGTCCTGTACCAGGCCGTGACGCGGCAGGAGGCGCCGACCGTGGTGTCCATCGTGACGGTGCTGGTGCTGATCTATCTGGTGAGCAACCTGGTGGTGGACCTGCTCTACGCCGCCCTCGATCCCCGGATCAGATATGCCTAAGCCGTCCGTCGAACGCCACGGCTTCTGGCGCGACACATGGCGCGAATTGCGCCGGCGCCCCAAGTTTCTGGTCGCCGCGGGGCTGATCGTCCTCATCGTGGCGGTCGCGGTCTTTCCGGCGTGGTTCACCGGGATCGACCCCACCTACGCCAGTCCCAGCCAGAGCCTGCTGCCACCCTCCGCGGCGCACTGGTTCGGCACCGACCTGCAGGGCCACGACATCTACGCCCGCACCGTGTACGGCGCCCGCGCCTCGGTCACCGTCGGGCTCGGGGCCACCGTGGGAGTGTTCGTCATCGGCGGGACGCTGGGCGCGCTCGCGGGCTTCTACGGGGGCTGGATCGACGCGGTGGTCTCGCGCGTCGCTGACGTGTTCTTCGGGTTGCCGCTCCTGCTGGCCGCGATCGTCATCATGGGGGTGATGCGCCACCGCACGGTGTGGACGGTGATCGCCATCCTCGCGCTGTTCGGCTGGCCACATGTGGCGAGGATCGCCCGGGGGGCCGTGCTTGAGGTGCGGGCCGGCGACTACGTGCTGGCGGCGAAGGCCCTGGGGCTCGGCGACTTCCAGATCTTGCTGCGGCACGCGCTGCCCAACGCGCTGGGCCCGGTGCTGGCGGTGGCCACCATCGCGCTAGGCATCTTCATCGTCATCGAGGCCTCACTGTCCTACCTCGGCGTCGGCCTGCCGCCGACGGTGGTCTCCTGGGGCGGCGATATCAATTTGGCGCAGAGCCGGCTGCGGTCCGGCTCGCCCATTCTGTTCTATCCGGCCGGCGCGCTGGCCGTCACGGTGCTGTCGTTCATGATGCTGGGTGACGCCCTGCGCGACGCGCTGGACCCAGCCTCGCGGGCGTGGCGCGCGTGACCGGCCCGGCGGCGCCGCTCCTGTCGGTCGAGGGGCTAGCGGTGACCTTCGGCGCGGGCGACCCGGCGGTTCGGGGCGTTGACCTGACCGTCCGGCCGGGCCAGACCGTCGCGGTGGTGGGTGAATCGGGGTCGGGCAAGTCGACCACGGCCGCCGCGATCCTCGGGCTGCTACCACCCGGGGGGCGCATCACCGCCGGGCGCATCATTTTCGACGGGCGTGACATCGCCGGGGCCGACCGCCGCCTGCTGCGATCCATTCGGGGCCGCGCCATCGGCTACGTCCCGCAGGATCCGATGACCAACCTCAACCCGGTGTGGAAAATCGGATTCCAGATCCGGGAGGCGTTGCGGGCCAACGCGGTCGGCGGCCGGGCACGCGACCGCGCCGTCGAGCTGCTGGCGGAGGCGGGCATGCCGGACCCGGCGCAGCAGGCCGCCCGCTACCCCCACCAACTGTCCGGCGGCATGTGCCAGCGGGCGCTGATCGCCATCGGTATGGCCGGCCGGCCGAAGCTGCTCATCGCCGACGAGCCGACCTCCGCGCTCGACGTCACCGTGCAGCGCCAGGTGCTCGACCACCTGCAGCAGCTCACCGACGAACTGGGTACCGCGCTGCTGCTCATCACCCACGACCTGGCCCTGGCCACCGAACGGGCCGAGTCGGTGGTCGTCATGCATCGCGGCGTGGTGGTGGAGTCCGGCGCGGCCGTGACGATTCTGCACGCCCCGAGCCACGAGTACACCCGCAGGCTGGTCGCGGCGGCGCCGTCGCTGGCGGTCGCGGGCCCGGCCCGGGTGCGGCCGGCGGCCGCACCCGCCGACGACATCCTCGTCGCCTCCGATCTGACCAAGGTCTACCGCGACCCCCGTGCCGCGCCCGGGTGGCTGGGGAAGCGACGGACGGAGTCGCGCGCCGTCGACGGCGTGTCGTTCCGGCTTCGCCGGGGCGCCACGCTGGCGGTCGCCGGCGGTTCGGGCTCCGGCAAGTCGACCCTGGCGCGCCTGGTACTCGGCCTGCTGGAACCGACCTCGGGCACGGTGGTCTTCGACGGCACCCCGGTCGGCGCCACGATGCGGCGGGAGCAGGTGCTGGCCTTTCGCCGCCGCGTGCAGCCGGTGTTCCAAA
This sequence comes from Mycobacterium sp. 050134, assembly GCF_036409085.1. Lineage (NCBI taxonomy): Bacteria > Bacillati > Actinomycetota > Actinomycetes > Mycobacteriales > Mycobacteriaceae > Mycobacterium > Mycobacterium sp. 050134. The sequence goes on along the minus strand of NZ_JAZGLV010000008.1, from coordinate 134,615 downwards.
ACCCCTACGGCAGCCTGGATCCCAGGTACTCGGTGTTCCGCGCCATCGAGGAGCCGTTGCGGATTCACCGGATCGGCGACCGCGCGCAGCGCGAGGAGGCGGTGCGCAACCTCGTCGACCAGGTGGCGCTGCCGGTGTCCGTGCTCAGCCGGCTGCCCCGGGAGCTGTCCGGCGGGCAGCGGCAGCGGGTCGCGATCGCCCGGGCGCTGGCGCTGCGACCCGACGTGTTGGTCTTGGACGAGGCGGTCTCGGCGCTCGACGTCCTGGTTCAGGCGCAGATCCTCGACCTGCTCGGTGAGCTGCAGGCCGGGCTGGGATTGACCTACCTGTTCATCAGCCACGACCTGGCCGTGATCCGTCAGATCGCCGACGAGGTGCTGGTGATGCGGGCCGGGCAGGTGGTGGAATGGGCGCCGACCGAGGAGCTGTTCACCCGGCCCGCGCACGCGTACACGCGCCAATTGCTGGAGGCCATTCCGCGCGCCCCGGCGGCGCCCCGATAGGTTGGCAACCTGTGACAGCCGACCCGCTGGCCCCATTGATGGACCTACCCGGCGTCGCCGAGGCCAGCGACCGGGCCCGCGACGCGCTCGGCCGCGCCCACCGGCACCGGGCAAACCTGCGCGGCTGGCCGGCGAGCGCGGCCGAGGCGGCGCTGCGCGCGGCGCGCGCGTCGTCGGTGCTCGACGGCGGCCTGGTGCGGCTCGACGACGTGGCGGATGCGGGGCAGGTCAGCGAGCCCGTGTTCGCCGGGGCCCTGCGGGTCGCCCAGGCGTTGGAGGGCGGCGGCGGCCCCCTGGTCGGCGTTTGGCAACGGGCGCCGTTGCAGGCGCTGGCCCGGCTGCACATGCTGGCGGCCGCAGACCAGGTCGACCCCGACCGGCTCGGGCGACCGCGGGCCGACCCTCAGGTGGGGCCGCGCCTCGAGTTGCTGACGGGTCTGGTGATGGGCGGTACGGCAGCCGCGGCGCCCGTCGTCGCTGCCGTCGCTCACGGCGAACTCCTGACCCTGCGGCCGTTCGGCAGCGCCGACGGCGTCGTCGCCCGCGCGGTGTCGCGGCTGGTGACGATCGCCACCGGGCTCGACCCGCACGGCCTGGGAGTGCCCGAGGTGAGCTGGATGCGGCAACCGGCGGCGTATCGCGACGCCGCCCGCGGCTTCGGGGAGGGGACGCCCGAGGGTGTGGCCGAGTGGCTGGTCATGTGCTGCCGCGCGCTGCGGGCCGGCGCCCAGGAGGCGCTGGCGATCGCCGATTCGTTGGCAAAGCGTTAGCCAGGCACCAGTGGCGACGCGTTTGCGATAAATGCAATGCGGGCGGCGTACCGAACTCGTCGGCGCGCCGCCCGCTAACACGGAACTCGGTTACCATGCGTGCATTTCTGGGCTGCGTGGGTGGCCTCGGCGATCTTGCGGTGCCTCCGGCTGCAACCCCACCCAAAGGGCCGTCGACGCCGTCCGCTTCTCCGCAATTACGCAGGCCCGCAACACTTCTGCCATTATCGCGGCTATGACTCCGCGTGGGTGCCGGGAACCGTGCTCGGCGCCCGGATCGGGAGACTGACCCTTCTCTTCCGGATCGGCCTAGGCCTCACCGGGCTTCCGTGGTTTCCTTTGTACTCCTGCACCCCGGCGCCCAGCAAGGCCCAATTGCGAAGCAATTTGGTTGCGACGGGTGCGGGTTTGCTGGCCGCCGGAACGCGATTAGAAAGCGAAGCGGCGCAGCAGCGAATAGGTGATCGCGCCGGCGGCCAGCGCGCTGACGCCGACGGCGGCGGTGGTCGCGATCGCGGCGCCCGACGGCGCCGGGATCCGGTCGCGCAACGACACCGGCCGCGAGAACGTCAGCACGGGCCATCCCCGCTCGGTGGCCTCTTTGCGCAACCCCCGATCCGGGTTGACCACGCTGGGGTGGCCGACGGCCTCAAGCATTGGCAGGTCGGTGATCGAATCGGAGTAGGCGTAACAGTGCTCCAGCGGGTAGCCCTCGCGGGCGGCCAGCTCGCGGATCGCTTGCACCTTGCCCTCGCCGTAGCAGTAGAACGCGATCTCGCCGGTGTACCTGCCGTCCTCGACGACCATGCGGGTCGCCATCGCGTGGGTAGCGCCCAGCGCGCGGGCGATCGGTGCCACGATCTCTTCCCCCGACGCCGACACGACCACGACGTCGCGGCCGCACAGCTTGTGGGCGGCGATGAGGTCCGCCGCCTCGGCGAACACCAGGGGAGTCACGATGTCGTGCAGTGTCTCGCCGACGATCGACTTGACCTGATCCACGTCCCAGCCGGTGACCATGTTGGTCATGTGAATCCGCATCCGGTCCATCTGGTCATGATCGGCACCCGAGAGCAGATAGATGAACTGGGCGTAGCTCGACTTGAGCACGGCGCGGCGGTTGAGCAGCCCCTGGTCGAAGAATGGTTTGCTGAAGGCCAGCGTGCTGGACTTGGCGATGATGGTTTTGTCCAGGTCGAAGAAGGCGGCGGTGCGGGCACCGGCAGCGTCGGCCGTCGCCGCTTCGGATGAGAGTTGCTGCGGCGCGGCCTCGTCGGAGACGGTCACCGACCCAGCATAGGTCGACGGTGCCGCGGGGCCGCGCGCTTACGCCCGAAAAGACGATCGAACCGGGTGCAATCGTTGCAATGGGCACTGTTTACGCGGCTCAACGACTTTTTTCCATCGAAAGCTACTTGCGTTGGTGCGGACTGTCATGTGTATAGTAAGCATTACTCGGCCTGAGCCGAGGGTGTATCAGCCCGACCCCCCGGGGCTGATACACGACGACCCTCGCCTCCTCCCCCCCTGGCGGGGGTCGTCCCTTTTCTGGGGTAAGTGATCCGCCGCGAGACGGCGTCTGATTCCACACTCGACCGGTTGCGGAACGCGCGCCGACTGTGCGCTGGGCGGGAGCCGAGCGTCGCGGTTGTGCACACCCCCGTCTCTATCCACAAAACGCCTCTTTGGGACTGGTGTGCCAACCCCCAGGTCCCGCAGGGTCATTGCGTGACCGGCGCCGGCGACCCCGCACCCCCGAATTCCGCGGGCGTGCTGGCCGCGTTGACGGATGCCGAGCTGCGCGACGAGCTGGACCACGTCGCCGCCGCCGTGGGTATCCGCGTGGTGCACGCAGGCGGTGCCTCGCCCGTGAGCCGGAAGTCGTGGTCGGCCGCCGCGGCCGTGGTGCTCGACGCGCCGGCGGCGCACCGGTGCGGCGAGGCGGGGCTGCCGCGGCGGGCCCACGTGACCGTGCTGACCACCGCGGAACCGGCCGCGGCGACCTGGGCGGCGGCCGTTGCCGCGGGGGCCGACCACGTGCTGTGGCTTCCCCACCAAGAACGGGAGTTGATCCGGGAGCTTGCTGAGGCCGCCGAATCGGCGCGCGGCGACGCCCGGCGTGGGCAGGTCGTCGCCGTGGTCGGCGGGTGCGGCGGGGCCGGCGCCTCCTTGTTCGCGGTCGCCCTGGCTCAGGCCGCCGCCGAAGCCCTGTTGGTCGACCTGGACCCGTGGGGCGGCGGCATCGACCTGTTGTTGGGCGGCGAAAACACGTCGGGGCTGCGGTGGCCCGACCTGGCGCTGCGGGGCGGCCGGCTCGCCTGGCCCGCGGTGCGCGACGCGCTGCCCCGGCATCGGGGAGTCACCGTCCTGTCCGGCACGCGGCGCGGGCACGACATCGACCCCGCGCCCGTGGACGCCGTCGTTGATGCGGGCCGGCGCGGCGGAGTCACCGTCGTGTGCGACCTGGCCCGTCGCCTCAGCGATGCCACCCACGCGGCGCTGGACGCGGCCGACCTCGTCGTGGTGGTCAGCCGCTGCGACGTCCGCGCGTGCGCGGCCACCGGGGCGATGGCATCGGTGCTGGCCGCGCTCAATCCCAACCTGGGCTTGGTGGTTCGGGGTCCGGCGCCGGGCGGGCTGCGGGCGGCCGAGGTCGCCGACATCACCGGCCTGCCGTTGCTCGCCTCGATGCGGGCCGAACCGCAGCTGGCCGGCCAGTTGGAGCGCCACGGCCTGCGGTTGGGGCGGCGATCCCCGGTCGCCGCGGCGGCGCGGCGGGTACTTGCGGTCCTGCCGCGCGCCGGTGCGGGGCGAAACGGCAGGGCCGCGTGAGCGGATCACTGATCGAGCGGGTGCGCGAGCGGCTGGCGGCGGAGCCGGGCTCACTAGGCGCCCCGCCCCGGCCCGGGGTCGTCGCCGCCGCGATCCGCGCCGAGTCCGGCGGCATGCTCGGCGACACCGAGGTGCTGGCCAATCTTCGGGTGCTCGAGACGGAACTGACGGGGGCGGGCGTCCTCGAACCGTTGCTCTGCGCGGACGGCACCACCGACGTCCTGGTCACGGCGCCGGACGCGGTCTGGGTCGACGACGGAAACGGCTTGCGGCGCAGCGACGTTCGCTTCGCCGACGAGGCGGCGGTGCGCCGCCTGGCGCAGCGGCTGGCCGTTGCGGCCGGCCGGCGTCTCGACGACGCCCAGCCCTGGGTGGACGGCCACCTGAGCGGAATCGGCGCTCCGGGCCTCACGGTGCGCCTGCACGCGGTCTTGCCGCCGGTGGCGGTCGCGGGCACCTGCCTCTCGCTGCGGGTGCTGCGGCCCGCCACCCAGGACCTGGCGGCGCTGACGGCGGCCGGCGCGATCGCACCCGAGGCGGCCGCCCTGATCGCCGGCATCATCACCGCCCGGCTCGCCTTCCTGGTGTGCGGCGGGACGGGCGCCGGGAAGACGACGCTGCTGGCCGCCATGTTGGGCGCCGTCCCCGCCACCGAACGCATCGTGTGCGTCGAGGACGCCGCCGAGTTGGCACCGCGACACCCGCATCTGGTCAAGCTGGTCGCGCGGTGCGCCAACGTCGAAGGGGTGGGGGAGGTGCCGCTGCGCCAACTGGTGCGGCAGGCGCTGCGAATGCGGCCCGACCGCATCGTCGTCGGCGAGGTGAGGGGCGCCGAGGTGGTCGACCTGCTGGCCGCGCTGAACACCGGTCACGACGGCGGGGCGGGCACCGTGCACGCCAACAGCCCGGGCGAGGTCCCGGCCCGACTGGAGGCTCTGGGCGCGCTCGGCGGCCTCGATCGCGAAGCGCTGCACAGTCAGCTCGCGGCCGCCATTCAGGCCCTGGTGCACGTCGCGCGCGACCGGACCGGCCGGCGCCGGCTCGCCGAAATCGCCGTGCTGCGGCAGGCGCGGGGCCAGGTGCGGGCCGTCACGGTCTGGCACGCGGACCGCGGGATGACCGACGCCGCCGCGGATTTGGATCGCCTCCTGCAGAGCAGGATGCCGGCGTGAACGGCCCGGGGGCGGCCGCGCTGCTGTTGGCGCTCGCGCTGGTGGCCTACCCGTCGTCCCCGCGGCGCCGGATCGCTCCGCGGGGAATCCGTTCCCGGCGCCCCGCGGTGCTCGGGTCACGCGGGATCGGTTCACTGGCGGTCCTTCTCGGCGTGCCCGTCGCGGCGCTGCTCCCGTGGCCGGTACTGCTGGCGGTGGCGGTCGCGGCGGCCACCGCTGCCCTGCGGTATCGCCGCCGTCACCGCCTCCGGCGCGCCGCCGACGAGGGCCGGACGCTGGAGGGCGCCCTGGACGTGCTGGTGGGTGAGCTGCGGGTGGGGGCCCACCCGGTGCGGGCGTTTTCGGTCGCCGCCGACGAAACCGACGGGGCGGTCGCCGCGTCGTTGCGTGCGGTGGCCGCGCGCGCCGGGCTCGGGGCCGACGTCACCGCCGGCCTCCGCGACGCGGCCCGAACGTCCGCACTGCCGGCGCACTGGACGCGGCTCGCGGTGTGCTGGCGGCTGGCCGCCGAGCACGGGCTGGCGATCGCCACGCTGATGCGGGCCGCGCAGCGCGACATCGCCGAGCGGCAACGCTTTTCGGCACGGGTGTCGTCGGCGATGGCCGGGGCGCGCGCCACCGCGGCGATATTGGCGGCGCTGCCGGTCCTGGGCGTGCTGCTGGGCCAGCTGATCGGGGCCCACCCGCTGGCGTTCCTGTTGGGCGGCCAGGCGGGCGGCTGGCTGCTGTTGGTCGGCTCCACGCTGACCTCCCTCGGGCTGCTGTGGTGTGACCGCCTTACCGATCGGCCGGCGTCGTGACCGCCGCGGCGATGCTGCTGGCCGCGGCGCTGTGCGTGGGGCCGGGCCCGTCGATGGTGCGGACGCGCGCCAGGGCGCGTCCGCGGCGCGCACGCCAGGAACCCCGGAATGAGTTGGCGCAGGGCGCCGATCCGTTGGCCTTCGCCTCCAGCCTCGACGTCCTCGCCGTGTGTCTGGAGGCCGGCATGGCCGTGTCGACCGCCGCGGCGGCGACCGCGCCCTCCGCGCCGCCGGCGCTGGCTGCGGTGTTGCGCCGCGCCGCCGACCTGCTCGCGCTGGGCGCCGACCCCGCCGTCGCGTGGTCGCCTCCGCGGGATCGGCCGGCCGGCCCGGCCGACGCCGAGATCGATGCCCTGCTGCGGCTGGCGCGGCGGTCCGCGTCGTCGGGCGCGGCGCTGGCGGGCGCGGTCGCCGAGCTGGCCGACGAGGCTCGGCACGACGCCGCGCACGCGGCGGCCGCGGCCGCCGAGCGTGCCGGCGTGCTGATCGCCGGACCGCTCGGGCTGTGCTTTCTGCCGGCGTTCCTCTGCCTGGGCATCGTGCCGGTGGTCGCCGGGTTGGCGGGCGAAGTCCTGAGGTCGGGGTTGTGGTGATTGGGAAGGAAGGTTCTGATGATCAACGGGATTCGGACTCTGCTGGCCCGCGCGGCGGTCCTGGCCGCCGACGAGTCGGGAATGTCCACCGTCGAGTACGCGATCGGGACGATTGCGGCCGCCGCCTTCGGCGCGGTCCTCTACGCCGTCGTCACGGGCGACTCCATCGTGTCCGCGCTGACGAACATCATCGGCCGCGCGCTCAACACCAAGGTCTAGCCGGTTGTGCGGGTGCCGGCACGGTGGAAGCGGCGTTGGCCATCGCCGCGCTGGTCGTGGTGCTGGCGCTGTGTCTGGCCGGCGTCACGGGCGTGTCGATGCAGATTCGGTGTGTCGACGCCGCGCGCGAGGCCGCCAGGCTGGCGGCGCGCGGTGACGAGCGGTCGGCAGTCGACGCCGCCCGCGGCATCGCGCCGGGCGGCGCGCGCATCCGCGTGGATCGCGACGGTGACTTCCTGGTCGCCACCGTGGTCGCCCGCTCGAAGCTGTTGCCGCGGTTGGACATCGCGGCGAAGGCGGTGGCCGCGGTGGAGCCTCGGTGACGACCGGGGAGCGGCCACGATCGTGGCCGCGGCGGCGGTGGTCGTCCTGCTCCTGGTCACCGGCGCGGGCGCGTACCTCGGGAGCGTCGTGGTGGCGCGGCACCGCGCCCAGGCGGCCGCGGACCTGGCCGCACTGGCGGCGGCGGCCCGGTTGCCGTCCGGGGCGGCGGCGGCCTGCGCCCGTGCGACGGCGGTGGCCCGCGCGATGCGTGCCGACGACGCGGTATGCGAGGTGGACGCCCTGGACGTCGTCGTCACGGTCCGGGTGGCGGTGGCGTTCGCCGGCGCGGCGCGGGCGGCCGCGCGAGCGGGGCCGAACGTATAGTCTGGCGGCGTGATTCCGCAGTGGCGGATCGGCCCGCTGGTGTTGCCGGTGCACGGCGTCTTCGTGGGCCTGGGGGTGCTGGCCGCGGCGGTCGTCTTCGTCGCCGAGGCGCGACGGCGCGGCGCCGTGAACGACCAGTCATTGGTGGCCGTCACCGGCGCCCTCGTCGGCGGCGCGATCGGCATGCGGCTGTCAGGCTGGGCGCAGCACCTCGACCTCCGGCTCAACCCGTCGCTGCTGCAGGCGTGGGAGTACGGCTCGCGCAGCATCCTCGGTGGCTTGCTCGGCGCCTATGCCGGCGTGCTGATCGCCAAACGGATCGGCGGCTATACCGGCAAGACGGGGGACCTGTTCGCGCCGGCGGTCGCCCTCGGGATGGCGATCGGCCGCATCGGCTGTCACCTCACCGAGGCGCCCGGCCGTCCGACCGGGCTACCCTGGGGCGTCCACGCCCCGGCGACGACGCCCAAGTGCCCGGGGTGTCTCGCGGGCGCGCCCATGCATCCGTCGTTCCTCTACGAGATCGCCTTCCAATTGGCGGCTTTCGCCGTGCTGCTGTGGTTGCGCGACCGAATCCGGCAGCCTGGCGAGCTGTTCGTCCTCTACATCGCGGCCTACGCGGCGTTCCGGTTCGCCGTCGAGTTCACCCGGGCCAACGAGACCGTGTGGCTGGGCCTCACCCGGCCACAATGGTTCCTGTTGCCGTCGCTGGCCCTGATCGCCTGGCGGCTGCGCCGCGGCCACCGGCTGGGATACTACGACCGGCTGCTGGACCCGCTGCTGCGTCGCCGGGCGGATGTGACATGACCGAACCCCCGCCTCCGCCGGGGTGGCGGCCCGAGGACTGGCCCCCGCCCGGCTATCCCTACGGCATGAACCAGCCGTATCCCCAGTGGCAGCAGCCACCCGAAAAGGCAAGCGGCGGAGAGGTCGTGGGCGCGGCCATCGCCGGCGTCGCCTTCTACCTGGGCATCAACGCGATCATCGGCCCGATGACCCTGTTCGGTCTCGCCAACGTCATAGCGCCGAAGGCGGCGTTCGCGATCGGTGCGGCCACCCTGGCGTTGATCGCGTTCGTCGGTGGCGGCGCACTGTTGCTCACCAAGAAGGGTGCCTGGGGCAGGGGCATCGGGATGGGGCTGATGATCGGCTGGGCACTGACATCCATCTTCACCGTAGGCATCTGCAATGGCCTCAACCCCGTGCTGTACCACATCACCCGATGAGCGGCATGGGCCTGCGGGGCGACCGGATTCACCGCTACGTCAACGCGTTCTGTCCGCGCTGCCACGCGGAACAACCGGAACGTCCGCTGGGCGATGTCGAGCGGCTCAGCGGCTGGCTCGCCGTGCGCGACGACGGACGGGTCTGGCTGGAACGCGGCTGCCGGACGCACGGACGCGTGATCACCCTGTACGACGAAGATCCCGAAATCCTTGCCTACCTGGAGGAATGGACGGCGCCGACCAAGGCGCACACGCCGGATGTGGCCGGCAATTTCGACCCCGTCCCGTCGGCGTATCTGCGGGGCCTGCCGCAGATGCAGACCCAGCACACCTGCATCCTGTTGGAAGACATCGCCGAGACATGCAACCTGCGCTGTCCGACGTGTTTCGCCGGCTCCTCGCCCGAGCTGCGCAACGTCGTCGCGGTGCGCGATGTGCTGGCCAATGTCGATCGGCGACTCGAGCGCGAGAACGGCCGCCTCGACGTGCTGATGCTCAGCGGCGGCGAACCCACCCTGCACCCGCAGCTCCCCGAGCTGCTCGCCGAACTCAGTGCGCGCCCCATCACCCGGATCCTGCTCAACACCAACGGGTTACGAATCGCGCAGGACGATCGGCTGCTGGACCTGCTCACCGAACATCGCGAACGCGCCGAGGTGTACCTGCAGTACGACGGGTTGTCTGAAGTCGCGCACCGGCACCACCGCGGCGGGGACCTGCGTCGCGTGAAGCGCGACGCGCTGCGGCGGCTGTCCGAGCGGGAGGTCTTCACCACCCTCGTGATGACGGCCGCGCTCGGTGTCAACGACGGCGAGCTCGGGGACGTCGTGCGGCTCGCGCTGGACACCCCGTACGTCGGCGGCGTCTGCATTCAACCGCAATTCGGTTCGGGCCGTTCGGGATTCATCGACGACGCCGACAGGCTCACCCACACCGGCGTGCTGAAGCGGCTGGGGCCGCAGACCGGCGGGCTGGTGACGTGGCGGGATCTGACCGCCCTGCCGTGCTCGCACCCGCATTGCTGCTCGGTCGGTTACCTGCTCCGCGACGACGGCGGGCAATGGCGCTCCCTGGTTGGACTGATCGGCCACGACAACCTCAAGGACCGGCTCGGCCTGGTCGCTAACCGGATCGCCGACAGCGACATTCCCCGCGAGCTGCGGCTGGCCGTGCGCGAATCTCTGCTCGGACTGCTCTCCGAGCAGTCGTCGCTGTCCCACCCCCAGATGTCGGAGGTGTGGCAGATGATCTGCGAGAGCTGCGACCTCGGCATCGGCACCCTGCTGACGGTGGCTTCCGGCGCGCTGCCGGGACGCCGGGCCCGGCTGAGGCGCCTCCTCGGTGAGCGGGTGGTTCGCCTCACGGTCAAGCCGTTCATGGACATGTCGACGATGATCGAGGAGCGGCTGCTGCAATGTTGCGTGCACGTCGGCACCCGGTCGTCGCAGGATCAGTGTGCGCCGTTCTGCGCGGTGCAGGCCTGGCCGCAGCTGAGCGAGCAGCGGCTGTCCGCTTCCGCGCGGCGGCTGCTACCCGTGGTGGGTTAGGTCCGGGTTAGGTCTCCTGCCGCGGCGGCTTGGGCAGGCCGGCGGCGGCGAGTTCGTTCTCGGCGGGCAACCGCAGGGAGATCAGTCCCGCATAGACGTCGGGTTCCAGTTCCACCCGGTTGACCGTGACGTGCACCGGCACCCAATCGACCTCGTGCCCGCGCATCCGCAGGACCTGGCTGGTGGCGCCGTTGGCGAATTCCGTTGCCATCGCCGCCATCAAGTGCTGGTCGTAGGGATGGACCCAGGGCCGCTCGGCGTTGCTGCCGCGCCAGTCGTAGAAGGGGCACGGCTCGTCGAGCCACTTCAGCAGGTTCCAGTTCTTCAGGTCGACGAGTGCGCGGTGCACCCCCGCCTGCGCGAGTCCGCTGAGGATCCGCTGGGCCAGGTCGTCGGTGGACACCACCGGGCCGTTGAGTTCGGCGCGCCAGTTGATCGCCCGGGCGATCAAGTGGTCGCGGCCGTCCGGACCCGGTTCCAAGCCCGTGCGCGCGACGAAGCCGATGCGAACGGGATCTCCGCGCCAGTCCGTGAGATCCCATGTGCTGCAGATCGTCTGGTCGGGCTTGGCCTTGACCGCCATGGCCAGCACCTTGGTTTCGTTCGGGTTGAGCTCCCGGGACGGGAGATCCTCCGCGAACGCCCGGCCGAAGGTTACCTCGACCTCGGGGTTCTTGCCGCTGTTGACCAGCGATTCGCGGGTGTCCGTGGCGACCCCGAGGGTGAGGTCCCACTTCACCGGGCCGGGTGTGGGACGCTCGGGTGGTTCGTCGTCGGCCGGCCCGGTCCACACATGCACGCCGTGTAGGAAGCCGTCGGACATCACCACCGGTTCGGTGCGGATGACCCGGTCGCGTTTCGGGGTGATGCTGGTCATGCTCTGGCCCGTCTGCACCGTCTCGGCGATCGCCGTGCGAACCGCGGAAAGGTGGGGGCTGCGGCGCATGAACGTGGTGATCGGGACGAGGTTCTTCAGCTGTCGCCCCTGCGCCACCACGGCGGGGTCACCCCCAAGCGTCTCCACGAGCAACCAGTCGTGGGCCATGGCGTCGATTTTAGATGAGGCACGTGCCGAATAAGAAAGGGCGGGGGGATCGAAGTCCAGGCCGGCGCGCAAAGACCGCAAATGGGCCCGGACGGCCCTAATCATGCCGCGAGACGGATATCCGTCAAATTCAAATGCGTCGAGTATGGCGGAGGGGAAATGGGCACGAATATCGAAGTTTTCATCCCGCCGGAGTCCGGCAAAATACGCGTAGACGTCACACGAATGCGCAATGATGACAATCGCGATCATCAACACCGCGTTTTGAGCAGTTGGATCGTGCGCCCGGATTGCGCGGGCCCGCGGACGGCTCGTGCCATCCGGCCGTTCGCCCGTTGCGGCGAAGCGCGAGCGCACCTGCAGCAGCGATGGAACGAGTCCGGTTGGGTGTCGCGACCACGATCCGTGGTGTCGTCCGTCGAGGGGTCGGTCGGCGTCACGCCCGATCGGAGCTGTGCAACTCGCCGGCGGTCTGGCAAACGGCCACCGGTTAGCCCGGGCAGCGCCCGAGCTGACCGAGCACGAGCCGCAGCACGCGGATCGCCCCGGCCTTGTCCAGCGGGTCGTTGCCGTTGCCGCATTTGGGTGATTGCACGCACGACGGGCAGCCGCGCGGACATTCGCACGCCTCGATGGCCGCGGCCGTCGCCGTCAGCCAGGTGCGGGCCTCGCGGAAGCCGCGTTCGGCGAACCCCGCGCCGCCCGGGTGGCCGTCGTAGACGAAGACGGTTGGCAGCCCGTCGGGGCCGACGGCGGTGGACAGGCCGCCGATGTCGCCGCGGTCGCAGCTCGCCACCAGCGGCAGCAGGCCGATCGCCGCGTGCTCGGCGGCGTGCAGCGCACCCGGGATTTGCGGCGGGTCAATCCCGTTGTCCAGCAACGACTCCGGCGCGATCGTATACATCACGGCGACGGTCGGCAGGGTGTTGGCCGGCATGTCGAGTTCGACGAAGTCGATCACCTCTCCGTTGAGGCGCCGGCGGAGGTACCCGATGACCTGGTTGGTGACCGTCACGGGCACCAGGCCCAGCGTCACCGGGCCGAGGGCCACCCGTTCGCCGGGGCCGGTCACGGCGATGTCGGTGACCTCGCGAGCGAATGTCGCATAGCCGGGATCGTCGGCGTGGACGAACGCGATGTGGTCCTCGAGGTCGAGCGAGTCGACGACGTAGCTCTCGCCCTGGTGCAGGTAAACGGCCCCCGGGTGGATGCAGGCCGGTGCCTGGCCCACGCCGGTGCTGCCCAGCAACCGGCCGGTGTCCGCCTCGACGATGACCACCTGCCCCCCGATCGAGCCCCGAATGTCCACGCCGGCATGCGGTTGCAGCCCAGGCGCGGGATAGTACTTGCCGTTGCGCCGCCGCAGCAGGCCCTCGTCGAGGAGCCTCGCCGCCACATCGGTGGCGCCGAATTCACGGACCTCGGCGTCGTCCAGGGGCAACTCGGTTGCGGCGCAAAGCAATTGTGGACCAAGCAGGTAGGGGTTGGCCGGGTCGATCACCACCCGTTCGACCGGCTTGCCCAGTAGGGCGTTGGGGTTGTGCACGAGGTAGGTGTCCAGCGGGTCGTCGCGGGCGATCAGCACGACAAGCGCACCCTGGCCGCGGCGGCCCGATCGGCCGGCCTGCTGCCAGAACGAGGCCACCGTCCCGGGGAAACCGGCCAGCACCACGGCATCCAGGCCGGCGATATCCACCCCGAGCTCCAGCGCGTTGGTGGTCGCCAGGCCGCGCAACCGGCCCTCGGCCAGCGCGCGCTCCAGCGCGGTGCGGTCCTCGGCGAGGTAGCCGGCCCGGTACGACGCCACCTTGTCCGACAGGTCGGGCGCGATGTCGGCAAGCCGCCCCTGCGCGCCCAGCGCGGTGAGTTCGGCGGCGCGGCGCGACCGGACGAAGGTCAGGGTCTGGGCTCCCTCGGCGACCAGGTCGGCCATCACGCGCGCCGCCTCCGCGCCGGCCGAACGGCGGACCGGCGCGCCGTTCTCCCCGGTCAGGTCCTCGCGCAGCGCGGGCTCCCACAACGCGACCGTCCGCGCCCCCTGTGGGGAGCCGTCCTCGTCGACCTCTTCGACCGGCTGCCCGATCAGCTCGGCGGCCGTCGCGCCCGGGGAATCCGTTGTGGCGCTGGCGAAGACCACGGTCGGGGCCGCCGAATACCGCGCGCACAACCGCAACAGGCGCCGCAGCACCATCGCCACGTTGGATCCGAAAACGCCTCGGTAGTAATGGCATTCGTCGACCACCACGAACCGCAGCCCGCGCAGGAACACCGACCAGCGGGCATGGTTGCGCAGCATCGACAGGTGGATCATGTCGGGGTTGGAAAACAGCCAGCGGGACCGTTCACGGGCGAAGCGGCGCACCTCGCCGGGGCTATCACCGTCGTAGGCGGTGGGGGCGACCGCAAACCCGGAATCGCACAGCCGGGGGACCGCGGTGGTGAGCGCGTGCGCGGCGCGCAGCTGGTCGTGACCGAGCGCTTTGGTGGGCGACAGGTAGAGCACCCGGGCCCGCGGATCGGTGGCCAGCGCGTTGAGCACCGGAAGCTGATATGCGAGCGACTTGCCGGACGCGGTGCCGGTGCTGATCACCACATGGCGGCCCGCGTTGGCCAGCTCCGCGGCCGCGGACTGGTGCGACCATGGGCACCCGATGCCGCGGTCGGTGAAGGCCCGAATCACGTCCGGCTCCGCCCATTCCGGCCAGCCGTGCGGGCGCCCCGCGCGCGCGTGAAGTTCGGCGACGTGGCGCAGCGGGCATTCACCGGTTGCGGTACCGGCGAGCGCGACGGCGAGCAGGTCGCTGCCGAAACTCGCCAACTTCACATCCTCCTAACATCAGCGCATCACACAAGTCTGTCGCCGACGCGGCGAACATGGTTGGATGATTGCGGTCGCAGCTTCTGTGTTCGTGTCAAACTTTCGCAGGATCGACGTTGCGGCCGCGGTTCCTGCGAGGTTAATCGGTCGGGTGAAGTTCCGGCGACTGAGCGAGGTATGGCGGTCGTAAAGGCCCGGGGCATCGAAAGGCGATGTCCCGCACCCAGAAGAAAAGGAAAGATCGAGAGATGCCACAGGGAACTGTGAAGTGGTTCAACGCGGAGAAGGGTTTCGGGTTCATTGCCCCCGAAGACGGCTCCGCAGATGTTTTTGTCCACTACACGGAGATCCAGGGTTCGGGCTTCCGCACCCTCGAAGAGAACCAGAAGGTCGAGTTCGAGATCGGCCACAGCCCTAAGGGCCCCCAGGCCACCGGAGTCCGCTCCGTCTGAGACGAGCAAGAACTCCACGGACGCCCCCCGTGCGACCCGCCCAGCGGGCCCGCCGGGGGGTTTTCGTCTCTGGCCGGGGTGTCCGCGCCGCCGCGCCGCTGACCTGAAGGCGCGGACGCGCGACCTGGCCTACTGTCGGTGGCGTGAGCCAGCTGTCCTTCTTCACGGCGGAGTCGGTGCCCCCCGCGGTCGCCGATCTGTCCGGGGTGCTGGCGGCCACGGGCCAGATCATCCTGGTCGGCGCCCGGGACGCGCAGGGGGCGCGGCTCTCGGTGGTCGTGGATCAGCTCTGGCGCGCGACGGCGCTCGCCGAGATGATCCGCGAGGCCGGCCTGGTCCCGGAGATTGGCCGCACGGAAGAGGACAGCCCGCTGGTGCGGACGGCGGTGGACCCGTCATTGGTTGACATCGCGGCCGAATGGACGCGCGGTGCGGTCAAGACGGTGCCGCCGCGCTGGCTGCCCGGGCCCCGCGAGCTGCGGGCGTGGACGTTGGCGGCCGGCGCCCCCGAAGGTGACCACTATCTATTGGGACTGGATCCGCACGCGCCCGACACCCATTCCCCGCTGGCGTCCGCCCTGATGCGGGTCGGGATCGCGCCCACGTTGATCGGCACCCGCGGCGGGCACCCGGCGCTTCGCGTCAGTGGCCGACGCCGGCTGTCGCGCCTGGTAGAGCACGTGGGCGCCGCCCCCGCGGGCGCCGACGCGTCCTCGATGTGGCCCCGGGCCTGACGGCCGGATACGATCTGCGTTTTCGGCATCCGGTTTGCGTCGGCCCGCCCAGGGGTGCGAAATTGTCAGGTGCCCGGGGCGAGGGAACGCCGCCGTACCTGAAATTTCCCCGGAATTTTCGGCGACGGCCTGTCATTCTTCCTGCAGGGCGGTCTCGCAAGGGGACCGGACAAGAGATGGAGCGTAAGCGTAGTTGGCTGACCCAAAGGTGAAGGACCGCACGAGCGGCCCAAATGGGAGCCGTCGGAGACTCGTCATCGTCGAGTCGCCGACCAAGGCGCGCAAGTTGGCGGGTTACCTCGGCTCCAGCTACATCGTGGAGTCCTCGCGTGGCCACATCCGCGACCTGCCCCGCGCCGCGGCCGACGTGCCCGCCAAGTACAAGTCCGAGCCGTGGGCCAGGCTGGGCGTCAACGTCGATCACGACTTCGAGCCGCTCTACATCATCAGCCCGGAGAAGAAGAGCACGGTCACCGAGCTCAAGGGATTGCTCAAGGACGTCGACGAGCTCTACCTGGCCACGGATGGTGACCGCGAGGGCGAGGCCATCGCCTGGCACCTGCTGCAGACCCTCAAGCCGAACATCCCGGTCAAGCGGATGGTTTTCCACGAGATCACCGAGCCCGCGATCCTGGAAGCCGCCGAAAACCCCCGCGACCTCGACATCGACCTGGTCGACGCGCAGGAGACCCGCCGCATCTTGGACCGGCTGTACGGCTACGAGGTCAGCCCGGTGCTGTGGAAGAAGGTGGCGCCCAGGCTGTCGGCCGGCCGCGTGCAATCGGTGGCCACCCGGATCATCGTGCAGCGCGAGCGCGACCGCATGGCGTTCCGCAGCGCGTCCTACTGGGACATCGTCGCGCAGCTGGACGCCAGCGTGTCCGACCCGCAGGCTACGCCGCCCACCTTCGCCGCCCGGCTGAGCAGTGTTGCCGGCCGCCGGGTCGCGACCGGGCGCGATTTCGACTCCCTGGGCCAGCTGCGCAAGGCCGACGAAGTGACCGTGCTGGACGAGGCGAGCGCCACCGCGCTGGCCACGGCGCTGCAGGGCGCGCAGCTGACCGTGGCGTCGGTGGAGGAGAAGCCCTACACGCGGCGCCCCTACGCGCCGTTCATGACGTCGACCCTGCAGCAGGAGGCGGGCCGCAAGCTGCGGTTCTCCTCCGAGCGGACGATGAGCATCGCCCAGCGGCTCTACGAAAACGGCTACATCACCTATATGCGTACCGACTCCACGACGCTGTCGGAGTCGGCGATCAACGCCGCGCGCACCCAGGCGCGCCAGCTCTACGGCGCGGAGTACGTGTCCGCGTCGCCGCGGCAGTACACCCGCAAGGTGAAGAACGCCCAGGAGGCCCACGAGGCGATCCGGCCCGCCGGGGACACCTTCGCCACCCCGGACGCGGTGCGCCGCGAGCTGGACGGCGACGAGTTCCGCCTATACGAGCTCGTCTGGCAGCGCACGGTCGCCTCGCAGATGGCTGACGCCCGCGGCACCACGCTCAGCCTGCGGATCGGGGGCCGGGCGGGTGACCAGGACGTCATGTTCTCCGCGAGCGGGCGCACCATCACGTTCGCCGGCTTCCTGAAGGCCTACGTCGAGACGGTGGACGAGCTGGCCGGCGGCGAGGCCGACGACGCCGAGAGCCGGCTGCCGCAGCTGACGGAGGGGCAGCGGTTGGCCGCCCTCGCGCTCACCCCGGACGGCCACGCCACCAACCCGCCGGCGCGCTACACCGAGGCGTCGCTGGTCAAGGCGCTCGAGGAGTTGGGCATCGGCCGTCCGTCGACGTACTCGTCGATCATCAAGACCATCCAGGACCGGGGCTACGTCCACAAGAAGGGCAGCGCCCTGGTGCCCTCGTGGGTGGCGTTCGCCGTCACCGGGCTGCTCGAACAGCACTTCGGCCGGCTGGTCGACTACGACTTCACCGCGGCCATGGAAGACGAACTCGACGCGATCGCGTCCGGTCAGGAGCGACGCACCGACTGGCTCAACAACTTTTACTTCGGCGGGGATCACGGGGTGGCCGATTCGGTGGCCCGCTCCGGCGGGCTGAAGAAACTGGTCGGCGTCAACCTGGAGGGTATCGACGCGCGGGAAGTCAACTCCATCAAGCTTTTTGACGACGTTCAGGGCCGCCCCGTCTATGTGCGGGTGGGCAAGAACGGCCCGTACCTGGAACGCATG
Organism: Mycobacterium sp. 050134; assembly: GCF_036409085.1. Lineage (NCBI taxonomy): Bacteria > Bacillati > Actinomycetota > Actinomycetes > Mycobacteriales > Mycobacteriaceae > Mycobacterium > Mycobacterium sp. 050134. Next base: position 117,065 of record NZ_JAZGLV010000008.1, on the reverse strand, counting down.
GTGACCGGCGACCCCGATGATCCCAGCGGCGAACGGAAGCCGCAGCGGGCGAACCTCAACGACTCGCTGACCCCCGACGAGCTGACGCTCGAGGTCGCCGAGGAGCTGTTCGCCACCCCGCAGGAGGGGCGCGTGTTGGGCGTCGATCCCGAGACCGGGCACGAAATCGTCGCCAAGGACGGGCGGTACGGGCCGTACGTGACCGAGGTGCTGCCCAAGACCGACGATGACGACGACGGCAGCGCCGGCACGCCGGCGAAGAAGGGCAAGAAGCCCACCGGCCCCAAGCCGCGCACCGGTTCGCTGCTGCGCAGCATGGACCTGCAGACCGTCACCCTCGAGGACGCGCTCAAGCTGCTGTCGCTGCCGCGGGTGGTCGGCGTCGACCCCGCGTCGGGCGAGGAGATCACCGCGCAGAACGGCCGCTACGGGCCATACCTCAAGCGCGGCAACGATTCTCGTTCGCTGGCGACCGAAGATCAGATTTTCGATATCACCCTCGAGGAAGCGCTCAAGATCTACGCGGAGCCGAAGCGGCGCGGCCGGCAGAGCGCGGCGGCCCCGCCGCTGCGAGAGCTGGGGAACGATCCGGCGTCGGGCAAGCCGATGGTGATCAAGGACGGGCGGTTCGGGCCGTACGTCACCGACGGCGAGACCAACGCGAGCCTGCGCAAGGGCGACGACGTCATGTCGATCACCGACGAGCGCGCAGCCGAGCTGCTGGCCGACCGGCGCGCCCGCGGCCCGGTGAAGCGGCCCGCCAAAAAGGCCGCCCGCAAGGCCCCGGCCAAGCGGGCCGCCAAGAAGAGCTAGCGGCTAGAAACCCGGACCGATCGACTCGCTGGCCACGTCGGCGTGGTGGGCCCGCACCGGCTGGGAATCCGTGACACCGGCCAGATGCACTGGTCGGGCCAACTGGGTGGGCGCCGTGCGGCCGCGCAGTTCGACGACCTCGCCGACGTCCCAGCACAGGGCCTCGGCGTCCAGCGCACCGCTGACCGCGATCGCCGACGCCAGCACGTGGCCCGGCTCGAGTTTGGCCAGCTCGGTGAGCCGCGCGGCCTCGTTGACCGGGTCGCCGATCACCGTGTACTCGAAGCGGGCCTGCGCGCCGATGTGGCCGGCGATGGCCCGCCCGGCCGACACCCCGATGCCGAACTCCGCCGACCCGATCACCGGCAGGATCTCGTCGTGCAGCTCACGCGCCGCGGCGAGCGCCCCGCCGGAGCTGTCGGGGTGCTCGATGGGCGCCCCGAAAATGGCCAGCGCCGCATCGCCCTGGAACTTGTTGACGAACCCGCCGTGCTTGCCGACGGTGTCGACCACGACGCGGAAGAACTCGTTGAGCAGGTGGACCACCTCGGCGGGGGGCCGCGTCGAGGCCAGCTTGGTCGAGCCGACCAGGTCGACGAACAGCACCGCCACGTCGCGCTCCTGGCCGCCCAGCTCGGTGCCGCGCTCCAGGGCCCGCCGGGCCACGTCCTCACCGACGTAGCGACCGAACAGGTCGCGCAGCCGCTGCCGCTCGGACAGGTCGCGCACCATGTCGTTGAACCCGGCCTGCAGCAGGCCCAGCTCGCTGGCGTCGTAGATCTGCATGTGCGCGTTGTAGTTGCCGCGCTGCACCTCGCTCAGGGCCCAGCGCAGCTGACGCAGCGGGTCGGCGATCGACATGGCGACCAGCAGGGTGCTGACCCCGCCGATGCCCAGCGCCGCCACCGCCAGCAACAGGATGGGGGTGAACAGCTTTTCGGGCGTGGCGTGCAGCAGCGAAGCCCTGTCGGCGATCACCGCCAGCACGATCGCCAGCACCGGCACGGCGGTGGACAGCATCCAGGTCAGCATCTGCCGCAAGATCACGCCCGGCGCCTGGACGTTCTCCGGCACCCCGCTGCGCAGGGCGGCGACGGCGACGGGTCGCAGCACCCGTTCGGACTGCAGGTAGCCGATGATGGCGGTCGCCGCGGCGCCCAGCCCGGTGGCGACGGCCACCACCGGCGCGGCGTACCGGGCCACCGACCAGCTCGCGATGATGAAGACCGAACCCCCGATGCACCAGGCCACCATGCTGGTCAGCGTGCGGTAGAACGGCATGCGCAACGCGCGGCTGCGGGCGAGCTCGGTGTCGGTGGGGTCGGCCTCCGCGAGGAGGTTGTCGCGGCGCTGCCAGCGGAACACCGGCATCAGCAGCTTCAGGTTGACCAGCCAGCCGGCGATGAACAAGACGATCAGGGAGCCGGCGAAGATCATCAAGTTGAGCGCCGGCAAATCCTGCAGCTGGACGCGGTCCTGGGGTGGCAGGGCATACCGGAGGAAGCCCAGCACGAAGAGGGCACCGATGATGTCGGCCTGCAGCATGCTCAGCGAAAACAGTGGCCAGGGGGTGCGTACCACCCAGCGGACGAATGCGGTGATTCGCCCGGGCAGTGCGGCCGCTGTTGCCATGAATCCACCGTATCGGTCGGCAGGGACTTGTCGGAAACTTACAACTGCAACGGGAGGTCGCCGAATGCCGCCATCACCTCGGCAAATGTAACGGGATTGTCGCGAAACGGCGGCCGATCGGTATCTGTCACCACCGCTGGCTACTGTTGCCGATGATGTCCGGGGTATTTACGCGGCTGGTAGGGCAGGCCGCCGTCGAGGCCGACCTGCTCGCCGCCGCCAGGGCGGCGCGTGGATCCGCGCGTGATCCGGTTCACACCGACCCGGGTGACGGGTCTATGACACACGCGTGGCTCATCACCGGGCCGCCGGGGTCGGGGCGTTCCGTGGCGGCGTTGTGCTTCGCGGCCGCGCTGCAGTGCACCGCGGCCGCCGAGGACGGCGGGCCCGGGTGCGGCCGCTGCCGGGCGTGCACGACGACCATGGCCGGCACCCACGCCGACGTGCGGCGGGTAATCCCCGAAGGCCTGTCGATCGGGGTCGACGAGATGCGCGCCATCGTGCAGACCGCGTCGCGGCGCCCCACCACCGGGCACTGGCAGATCGTGGTGATCGAGGACGCCGACCGGTTGACCGAGGGCGCCGCCAACGCCTTGCTGAAGGTGGTGGAGGAGCCGCCGCCTTCGACGGTCTTCCTCCTGTGCGCGCCGTCGGTGGATCCCGAGGACATCGCGGTCACCCTGCGGTCGCGGTGCCGGCACGTCGCGCTGGTGACGCCGCCGACCGACGTCATCGCGCGCGTGCTGATCGACCGCGACGGCCTGGCCCCCGACCTGGCGGACTGGGCGGCGTCGGTCAGCGGCGGGCACGTCGGCCGGGCGCGCCGCCTGGCCACCGACTCCGAGGCCCGGCAGCGACGCGAGCGGGCGCTGGGGCTGGTGCGCGACGCGGCGACCCCGTCGCGGGCCTACGCCGCCGCCGAGGAGCTGGTGGCCGCCGCCGAGGCCGAGGCCGTGGTGCTGACCGCCGACCGGGCGGAGGCCGAGACCGAGGAGCTGCGAACCGCCCTCGGCGCCGGCGGCACCGGCAAGGGCACGGCGGGCGCGATGCGCGGCGCCGCGGGCGCGATCAAGGATCTCGAGCGCCGCCAGAAGTCGCGCCAGACGCGCGCGTCGCGCGACGCGCTGGACCGGGCACTGATCGACCTGGCGACCTACTTCCGCGACGCCCTCATGGTGTCGTCGGGCGCCGCGGTGCGCGCCAACCACCCGGACATGGCCGACCGGATCACCGCCCTGGCCTCCCACGCCGAGCCCGAGCGGCTGTTGCGCTGCATGGAGGCGGTGCTCGAGTGCCGCGAGGCGCTGGCGATCAACGTCAAGCCCAAGTTCGCCGTCGACGCCATGGTCGCGACCATCGGGCAGCAACTTGGGTGAGCGCGGCCGGCTGCCGTAGACTCGTGCCGCCGTGCCGCCTTAGCTCAGTCGGTAGAGCGATTCACTCGTAATGAATAGGTCGGGGGTTCGATTCCCCCAGGCGGCTCCACATTTTTCGGTGCTCAGGCCGGCGCCACGAAACCCACCGGCCCGGATGCCAGGCACAGGGACAACGCGGTGGTGTTGGCCCGGACGGTGATCGCGTCGCCGGCGCCCGGCACCCTCGCGAAGACCCGGTTGAGGCCCGGGCGCACCGGAACCTTGACGTCGGGGCCCTCCGACAGCGACAGGGTCATCGATCCGTCGCTGTTGGCCAGGTAGTTGAGTTCGACGGTCCAGTCGGCGGGCAACAGCGGCCCGTCCAGGACCAGGCGCGCCGGCCGATCGGGTTGCGCGAAGTAGCCGCAGCGCGGCATCGGGCCGGGCACAATCGTGCGGATCCAGGTCACGCGCGCCGGAATCAGCCGGCCGGAGCTGTCGAACATCCGCAATTGCGTTGTCGCCGGGGCGAATTCGGGCCGATCCCGCAGCAGCCCGAACAGGTGGCTGGCCAGGTTCTCCGGCGCGGCCACCCGCTGCAGCACCAGCGGGTCGACCTCCTGGTCGAGCAGGGCGGCGTTCGAAGCCGCGTGCGCGGCGGCCAGCCCGGCCCGCGCGTTGCGCAGGTACGGCTCGGCGGGGTTGTCCCGCCAGCTGGTCAGGAATGTGGCCGTCGAGTAGAGGCTGCTGGCGACGAACAGCGTCACCACTCCCACCGCCGCCGCGGCGCGCCGCGGCGAGGGCCCCAGCCAGCGCGGCGCGGACGCCCGGGCCGGGGCGGCCAGCGCCACGGCGGCCAGCAGGGCCAGCACCACTGCGAGGTCCGGCAGGTACCGCAGCGTCTGGGCCAGCTCCAGGGCCGTCTGCTTCGACGAGCGCATCAGGTAGATCGGCACCTGGCAGGCGACGGCGTAACCCGCCGCCGTCAGCCACACCGCCCCCACCCGCTTGCGGGAGAGCGACGCCGCCAGCGCCCCGGCCAACACCAGCCACCCGAGCGCCATCACCGCCGGCGGGGGAGTCGCCCACGGCGAGGCGGGCGCCCACCGGTCCCAGTGCCACGGGCCGCCCGCCAGCCCCGGCACGATGCCGTGCGTGACCGACCGCCACAGCAGGTCTGCGGTCATCGACAGGTCGAAGCTCCACCGTCGCTGGTTGACGACGGCCAGATACAGCGCCACCCAGGCCACCGTCAACGCCAGCGCCGGCACCCACAACCGGATGCCGGCCCGCCACACCGACCGCAGGGCCGCGGGCTCCCCCCGCACGTGGCACAGCAGCGCGGTGACGGCGAAGGCGACGAACGGGATCACCGCGGCCTTCTCGAAGAACAGCAGGCCGCCGAGGTAGGCGAGCCCCCCGGTCGCCGCGTACCGCCGATTGCCCGTGCGCACCAATCCGATCGCGTCGCCGCACACCCAGGCCAGCGCCGCCAGCATCGGCAGCGAATTGAGCGCCGCCGCCCACCACGCGAAACCGGGCACCGCCAGCGGGGTGAACAGCGCGAACGTCAGCGGCGCCAGCAGCGCCCAGCGCCGGCCGAGGATGACCCACAGCGCGCGCAGCAGGGCCAGCGAGGCCAGCAGCTGCAACACCAGCAGGCTGACCGCCGGCCACGTCCAGTCGAGCGGTGCCAGCCGGATGATCACGCCGGCGAGCAGGAAGGCGCCCGGCATCACGTGCCCGTCGTGGTCGTCGAACAGGTACGACGGCGACAACAGGTTGTGCGTGCCGGCCTTGCCGATGAGGATCAGGTCGTCCCAGTAGAAGTAGCCCCCGAACGCCAGCGCCGCGCGCACGCCGAGCGCAACGGCGATGAGCGCGGCGGCCGCCAGCGGTATGTATGGTGGGCCGGTGCGCGCACTGGTCACCGGGGCAGCCGGATTCATCGGGTCGACGCTAGTCGACCGTCTGCTGGCCGACGGTCACACGGTGGTGGGGCTGGACAACTTCGCCAGCGGTCGCGCGACCAACCTCGAACACCTGGCGGGGAACCCGTCGTGGGCCTTCGTCGAGGCCGACATCGTCACCGCCGACCTCGACGCCATCCTCGGCGAGCACCGGCCGGAGGTGGTGTTCCACCTGGCCGCGCAGATCGACGTGCGGCACTCGGTCGCCGACCCGCAGTTCGACGCCTCGGTCAACGTCATCGGCACGGTGCGCCTGGCCGAGGCGGCGCGGCTGGCCGGGGTGCGCAAGGTCGTGCACACGTCGTCGGGCGGCTCCATCTACGGCTTCCCGCCGCAATACCCGACCCCCGAGACGGTGCCCACGGACCCGGCCTCGCCGTACGCCGCGGGCAAGGTGGCCGGCGAGATCTACCTCAACACCTTCCGCCACCTGTACGGGCTGGATTGCTCGCACATCGCCCCCGCCAACGTCTACGGCCCCCGCCAGGACCCGCACGGCGAGGCCGGCGTGGTGGCCATTTTCGCGCAGGCCCTGCTGTCGGGGAAGCCGACCAAGGTGTTCGGCGACGGCACCAACACCCGCGACTACGTGTTCGTCGACGACGTGGTGGACGCCTTCGTGAAGGCCTCCGGCGACGCCGGCGGCGGGCAGCGGTTCAACATCGGCACCGGCATTGAAACGTCGGACCGGCAGCTGCATTCGGCGGTGGCCGCGGCCGTCGGCGGCCCCGACGACCCGGAGTTCCACCCGCCGCGCCTGGGCGACCTCAAACGGTCGTGCCTCGACATCCGGTTGGCGGAACGCGTCTTGGGCTGGAGCCCGCAGGTTCGGCTCGACGACGGGGTGCGCCGCACGGTGGAGTACTTCCGCCACCTGCGGTCCGACTAACGCGGCTCCGGCGGCTGCGCGCCCTCGAGGGCGACGGCCCGGGCCAGCCTCGCGTAGCGCAACTCCAGGTCCTTGAACCGCATGTAAGTGCTCAGCGTGGTGAAGCAGAACGCCATGATCAGCGCGTAGAGCATCAGGTCGGTGCCGCGGCGCACCCCGAACCAGTGCGCGACCACGGTAGTGTCGTCGGGCCGCAACACGGCATAGACGCCGGCCAGGACGAACAGGACGTAGCCGACCTTGACCCACGCGCGCGACCGGGCATTGCGGCGCGAGCGCAACAGGTAGACGAGCAGGGCCACGATCGATCCGATCAGCAGGACCTGGATCCAATTCATCGCGAAGTCCTTCCTCGCAGGAACCCGTCGAAGATGATGTTGACGCCGTTGAGCAGCGGCTGCCCCTTCGACTTCGAGTATTCGGTGTAGAGCACCTCGACTGGAAATTCGGTTACGCGCCAATGATTTTCGTCGACGAGCATGATGAACTCGTTGGCGTGGCTCATGCCACTCATCGTGATGTTCAACCCGTCGGCCACCTTCTTGTTGAACACCCGCAGCCCATTGTTGGTGTCGGTCAACCCAAGCCGGCGGCCGCGACGGCTCAGCCTCGCCGCCGTTTGCAGCACGACCCGTTTCACGAACGGCGGGCGGCTGCCCTCCTGGCCGGCGAACCGGGTTCCGATGACGACGTCGACGTCGCCGGCCCCGAGCCGGTCGATCATCGCGGCCACGTCCTTGACGCGGTGTTGGCCGTCGGCGTCGAACGTGGCGAACACCTGGGCGCCGGGTTGGCTGCGGGCGTACTCGACCCCGGTCTGGATGGCCGCGCCCTGGCCCAGGTTGATCGGGTGCCGCACCAGATGGGCGCCGGCGCGGCGGGCGATCTCGCCTGTGCCGTCGGTGCTGCCGTCGTCGACGCACACGACGTGGTCGAAGACCGAGCGAACATCGGTGATCACCTCACCGATGACGGCGGCTTCGTTGAAGGCGGGAACGACGATCCAGACGCCCGGGTAGTGGCTTTCGATGTACACAAGGTTAGCCAGGATCAGCCGGTTGGACGTCCGGCGCGCGCCAGCGCCCACAGATGGACGCCGATTCCCACCAGCGGTCCGCACAGCAGGGCGAGCACCGTGCGGCTCTGCAGCGGCAGCGGCAGCAGCAGGAGCAGCCCGGCGGCGACCGTCGCGACGACCCAGCCCAGCGAGTAAGCGCGGTGCAACGCGGCGGCGACGGCGGCGGCACCGGTGAGCGTCAGCACGGCGATCGCCACCGCGGCACCGGTCAGCCACGCCAGCAGGGCGCCGCTGGCCAGGTACTCCGGCCCGAACGCCACGCGCAGCAACCACGGGCCGACCACCCCCGCGGCGAGCACGCCGATCGCGCCGATGCCGCCGATGATGGCCGCCGGCGCGACCAGGGCGCGGACCCGGTCGCTGCGCTCGTCGACGAAGTGGGCGATGAGATTGCCCTGCATGGCGGTCAGCGGCACCAGCAGCGGCGCGCGCGTCAACGTGACGGCCAGAATGATCACCCCGCCCTGCGCGCCCAACTGGTTGCTGGTCAGCTTGAGCAGCACCGGGAAGCCCATCACCAGGATCGCGCTGGCGCCGGCGGCGGTGATGGAATGCGCGGCGCCGCGCAGGAACGTCACGGTGCCGCCCGCGGTGAGCAGCCGGGCGGTGGCGCGCGCCGCGGGCGACGTCATCAGCATGATCAGCCAGGCCACCGCGCCCGCCACGGTCGCCCACAGGAAACCAGTCAGCCCCCAGCCGAGGACCACCGCGGCCGACGCGATCGCGACGCGCAGGACGGCGTCGGTCACCATCAGCGCGCCGTACGGGGTCCACTGGTCGGTGCCGGCCAGCATGCCGAGCAGGGTGGCGTGCAGGCAGAAACCGGCCAGGCCCACGCTGAGCAGGCCCACCGACAGCCAGCGCGCCTCGACGAAGACCCGACCGCTCCACAGCGGCGAGCTGCCGGCGATCACGACGGCGGCGGCCACGCCGACCAGCGCGGCGACGCGCAGGGGATGCGTGCGGCCGCCGGGGGGGATCTCGCTGACGTAGCGCGTCGAACGGACCTCCCGGGTGGTCTCCTGCAGCAACCCGAACGCCGCGCCGGTGACCAAGCCGAAGGCGCCCCAGAACACCCCGAAGATCGAGAAGCCGCCCGGGGCGAGATCGCGGGCGGCGAGGTAGATCACGGCGTAACCGCAGCAGGCGGTCACCGCGGTCGCGGTGCCGACCCGGGCCATGCTGCCGCGCGCCACCGGTCCGCGCGAGGCTCCGACTTCGGTCACCGGGTCCGCGCTGTCGTCACATTTGAAAATAGTAGGTGGAGCGGCGCCGATGTCCCGCCCCGACGACGCCGTTCGCTATCGTGGGCGGCTGTCGGGAAGGATCCATGGCCGCGCTTCGCACCTTCGGGATTTCGCTCGTTGTCACCGCCGCGGCCCTTGCCGTCGGCTACGCCCATGGCGGCGCCAAGGACCTCTTCCTGCTTCTGGTGCTCGCGGTCCTCGAGGTGTCGCTGTCGTTCGACAACGCCATCATCAATGCGGCGATCCTGCAGCGGATGAGCCCCTTCTGGCGGCAGATGTTCCTGACGATCGGTGTGCTGGTGGCGGTCTTCGGCATGCGGCTGCTGTTCCCGTTGGTCATCGTCTGGGCGACCGCCGGCATCCCGCCCCTGCGCGCGATGGACATGGCGCTGCACCCGCCGCCGCACGGCGCGCCGGAATACCCGGACGGCTCGCCCAGCTACGAGAAGATCGTCGTCGCCGCGCACCCGCAGATCGCGGCGTTCGGCGGGATATTCCTGCTGATGCTGTTCCTGGACTTCGTCTTTCACGACCGGGACATCAAGTGGCTCAAGTGGATCGAGGTCCCGTTCGCGCGGATCGGCCGGGTCGGTCAGGTGTCGGTGATGGTGACCGCGGTCGTGCTGATCGTCGTGGGCACGCAGCTGACGCGCTCCGAGGACGAGCGCGCGACGGTACTGACGGCCGGGCTGCTCGGCCTGGTCACGTACCTGGTCGTCAACGGGTTGAGCCGGGCGTTCCGGCCGCCGGACGTCCAGTCGGCGGGAAAGGCGGCCGGGAAGGCGGTGGGCAAGGCCGGGCTGATGCTGTTCCTCTACCTCGAGGTGCTCGACGCGGCCTTCTCGTTCGACGGCGTCACCGGCGCCTTCGCGATCACGTCGGACCCGATCGTCATCGCGCTCGGTCTGGGGCTGATCGGCTCGATGTTCGTCCGGTCGATCACCATCTTCCTGGTGAACCAGGACGCCCTGGACCGCTACGTGTATCTGGAGCACGGCGCGCACTGGGCGATCGGCGTGCTGTCGGTGATCATGCTGTTCTCGATCGAGCCGCGGTTCGAGATCCCCGAGGTGCTGACGGCGTCGGTCGGGGTCGTCTTTATCGGCGCCGCCCTGGGGTGGAGCGTGCTGCGCAATCGGCGCGCCGCGGCGCTCAAGGCCGGCTAGTGCCCTGAGGTCTTGAAGCGCTCCACCGAGCGCTCCACCTCGGCCTCGGCGTCGGCGCGGCCCACCCAGTCAGCGGCTTTGACGAACTTGCCGGGCTCCAGGTCCTTGTAGTGCATGAAAAAGTGCTTGATGGCATCCAGCTCGAACGCGGGTACGTCGCCGATGTCCTGGATGTGCTCCCACCGGTGGTCCCCGGCCGGCACGCAGAGCACCTTGTCGTCGCCGCCGGCCTCGTCGGTCATCCGGAACATCCCCACCGGCCGCGCCTCGACGATCACCCCGGGGAACACCGACTGCGGCAGCAGCACCAGCGCGTCGAGCGGGTCGCCGTCCTCGCCGAGGGTGTCGTCGATGAAGCCGTAATCGGTCGGGTACGCCATCGAGGTGTAGAGGTAGCGGTCCAGCCGAACCCGGCCGGTCTCATGGTCGACCTCGTACTTGTTGCGCTGACCTTTCGGAATTTCGATGGTCACGTCGAACTGCACCGTCTTGGCTCCTTCGTCTGCGGTGGGCCTGGGTCAAGCTGGCGTCGGGGGTCCACCCTAGTCGAGCGTGCCGCGGCCCTTTCGGCAGAATGGGTCGAAACAGTCAGGAGAGTGATGGGTCCTACTCGCTGGCGGAAATCCACCCAGGTGTTCATCGGATTGGCCGTGCTGGTGTTCGTCGCCGCGGTGGTTGCGGCGGCGGCGTTCTTCACGACCGGTGGGCACGGGTCGGGCGGCGCGCGGGCCCCGATTCCGCCGCCGCACGCGCCCACGCTCAAGCCCGGCGTGACCTCGGTCAGCGACACCGCGGAGTCGCCCAGCCCCGGCGGGGTGGGGGCCACCCTCGCGGCCCTGGCCGCCGACCCCAACCTGGGCCGGCTCGGTGCCCGGGTCACCGACGCCCTGACCGGCAAGGAACTTTGGCAGGTGGCGAGCGACCTCCCGCTGGTGCCGGCGTCGACCAACAAGGTGCTCACCGCCGCCGCGGCCTTGCTCACCCTCGACCACCAGGCTCGCGTCAGCACCCGCGTGGTGGCGGGCAGCCAGAACGCCCAGGGACCCGTGGTGCTGGTGGGCGCCGGCGACCCGCTGCTGTCCGCGGCGCCACCGGGGGTCGACACCTGGTACAAGGGTTCGGCGCGGATCAGTGACCTCGTCGAGCAGGTGCGCCGCAGCGGCGTGACGCCCACCGCGGTGCAGGTCGACATCTCGGCGTTCAGCGGTCCCACGATGGCGCAGGGCTGGGACCCCGCCGACGTCGATAACGGCGACATCGCGCCGATCGAGTCGGTGATGATCGACGCCGGGCGCATCCAGCCGACCACGGTCAACTCCCGCCGGTCCAGGACGCCGGCGCTCGACGCCGGCCGCGAGTTGGCCAAAGCCCTCGGGCTGGACCCCGCCGCCGTGACCATCGCCAAGGCGCCGTCCGGCGCCCGGCAGCTGGCCGTCGTGCAGTCCGCGCCGCTGGTGCAGCGGCTCGGGCAGATGATGGACCATTCCGACAACGTCATGGCCGAGTGCATCGCCCGGGAGGTGGCCGCGGCCATCAACCGCCCGCAGAGCTTCGCCGGCGCGGCGGACGCGGTGACCAACCGGTTGAGCACCGCCCACGTCGAGACCGCGGGCGCCGCCCTGCTGGATTCCAGCGGGCTCTCGGTCGACGACCGGCTGACGGCCAAGACGCTCGACGGGGTGGTGCAGGCGGCGGCCGGGCCGGACCAGCCGGCGCTGCGGGCGCTGCTGGACCTGCTCCCGATCGCGGGCGGCAGCGGCACGCTGGCCGACCGCTTCCTCGACGCCTCGACCAGTCAGGGCCCGGCGGGCTGGCTGCGCGCCAAGACCGGGTCGCTGACCGCGATCAACGCGCTGGCGGGGGTGTTGACCGACCGCAGCGGTCGGGTGCTCACGTTCGCGTTCCTGTCCAACGCCGCCGGCCCGAGCGGCCGCAACGCGATGGACGCGCTGGCCGCCCGGCTCTGGTCGTGTGGCTGCGCATGACCCCGTCGGACCTGACCCTGGGCACCGCTGTCGACTGGCGCTTCGCCGCCACGGTCGGCCAGCGGCTGGCCCGCCCGGGGCCGGTGTCCAGCGAGTACACCCGCCGGCAGGCGATCGACGAGCTGGTGGGCGCGGCGGCCAAGGCCGAACCCCCGGTGCGTGATGTCACCGGCCTGGTCACCGACGGCGCGGTACCCGAGGCCCGCGTGATCGACCGGCCGCAGTGGATCGGCGCGGCCGCCGAGTCGATGCGCGTGATGATGAACGGCAGCGAGAAGCCCCGCGGGTTCCTCACCGGCCGTGTCACCGGCGCGCAGACCGGGGCGGTGCTGGCGTTTGTGTCTTCGGGCATCCTCGGCCAGTACGACCCATTCGCTGAGGCGAAACAGGGCCGGCTCCTGCTGGTGTACCCGAACGTGATCGCCGTCGAGCGGCAGCTACGGGTGCAGCCGTCCGACTTCCGGCTGTGGGTGTGCCTGCACGAGGTGACTCATCGGGTCCAGTTCAGCGCCAACCGGTGGTTGTCCGGCTACATGTCTGCGGCGCTGGAGATGCTGACCCGCGACACCGGCGAGGACATCGGCAAGGTGGCCGGCCGGCTCGCCGACTACGCGCGCAGCCGCGGCATGGGGGCCCCCGGGGCGGACACGAACTCGTCGGGGATTCTCGGCCTGGTGCGGGCGGTGCAATCCGAACCGCAGCGCGACGCCCTGGATCAGTTGCTGGTGCTGGGGACGCTGCTGGAGGGCCACGCCGACCACGTGATGGACGCCGTCGGGCCCATGGTGGTGCCGTCGGTGGCCACGATCCGCCGCCGGTTCGACGAGCGCCGCAACCGCAAGCAGCCCCCGCTGCAGCGTCTGCTGCGGGCCCTGCTCGGGCTCGACGCCAAGCTCAGCCAGTACACCCGCGGCAAGGCGTTCGTCGACCACGTCGTCGGCCGGGTCGGGATGGAGCGGTTCAACACCGTCTGGTCCGGTCCCGACACGCTGCCGCTGCCAGCCGAGATCGAAGAGCCCCAGCGGTGGATCGACAGGGTTCTGTAAGCCGGCTGCGCCAGGCCCTCGAGGCCTTCGGCAAGGACCATCTCGGCACCGTGGACCGGTGGTGCGTGGCGCTGTCCGGCGGACCGGACTCGCTGGCGCTGACCGCCGTGGCGGCGGGGCTGGCGCCCACCACGGCGTTGATCGTGGATCACGGGCTGCAGCACGACTCCGCGAGCGTCGCTGAAGCCGCCCGGTCCCAGGCAATCTCCCTGGGATGCGTTGACGCGCAAGTGGTTCGGGTGCGCGTCGGCAACGAGGGTGGTCCCGAGGCGGCGGCCCGGGCCGCGCGCTACGCCGCGCTGGGCGCGTACCGCGACGGCCCGGTGCTGCTGGGGCACACCCTGGACGACCAGGCCGAGACGGTGGTGCTGGGCCTGGGCCGCGGCTCGGGAGTGCGCTCGATCGCCGGCATGCGCCCGTACGACCCGCCGTGGTGCCGGCCGCTGTTGGGTGTCCGGCGCGCCGTCACGCATGCCGCCTGCCAGGAGCTGGGCCTGACCGCCTGGCAGGACCCGCACAACGCCGACCGCCGGTTCACCCGGACCCGGCTGCGCCTCGAGGTGCTGCCGCTGCTTGAGGAAGTGCTGGGCGGCGGGGTGGCCGAGGCCCTGGCCCGCACCGCGACCGCGTTGCGGGAGGACAACGAGCTCATCGACACACTGGCGGCGCAGGCGCTGCCGGAGTGCAGGGCGGACTCGGGCCTGCGGGCCGAGGCGTTGTTCACGCTGCCCGCCCCGGTGCGCCGGCGGGTGATCCGCGGCTGGCTGCTGGCGGGGGGCGCGACCGGTCTGACCGACAAGCAGATTCGCGGCGTCGACGCGCTCGTCACCGCGTGGCGCGGGCAGGGCGGGGTCGCGGTGGGGTCGGGTTTGCGCGGCGAGCGGTTGGTCGCGGGGCGGCGCGAGGGGGTGCTCGCGCTCTGGCGCGAGCCGGTCCGCTGACCCGATTTCGGGGCTGCCGTTGGTTTGTCGGCCGGTGGCGTGGCACTCTGTGGGCGTGGCCCAGATCCCGTCGGCGACCAGTTCCGCCCACCCCGTGGAGCTGTACCCCGGGGACATCAAGTCCGTGCTCCTGACTGAGGAGCGGATTCAGGCCCGCATCGCCGAGCTCGGCGAGGAGATCGGCAACCACTATCGGGTCGCCACCGCCGAGACCGGCCAGGATCTGCTGCTGATCACGGTCCTCAAGGGCGCTGTGATCTTCGTCACCGACCTGGCCCGCGCGATTCCGGTGCCGACACAGTTCGAATTCATGGCCGTCAGCTCCTACGGAACCTCGACGTCGTCGTCCGGTGTCGTGCGCATCCTCAAGGACCTGGACCGCGACATCGAGGGCCGCGACGTCCTGATCGTCGAGGACGTCGTCGACTCCGGCCTCACGCTGTCCTGGCTGCTGCGGAACCTAACCAGCCGGCACCCGCGGTCGCTGCGGGTGTGCACGTTGCTGCGCAAGCCCGACGCGCGGGGCGCCAACGTCGACATCGCCTACGTCGGTTTCGACATTCCCAACGACTTCGTCGTCGGCTACGGCCTGGACTACGACGAGCGCTACCGCGACCTGTCCTACATCGGCACCCTGGATCCGCGGGTGTATCAGCAGTAGGGCCGCTTCAGCTCAGCTCCCACACCGCCGTCACCGAGAAGCTCACCGTCTGCTGGCCGGGCTCCAGCGGCACCATGCTGGCCTTCGGCGCGGGCGGCCCCACCGGCGGCGCCGCGCCGGTCGCCTCGGAAATGGAAAGCACCTTGCCTAGCCGCAGGCCGGACAGCTGCGCGTACTGCTCGGCGCGGTTCTTGGCGTCGTTGAACGCGCGCGCCCGAGCGTCTTTGACCAGCTGCGAATCGTCGGCGGTCGAATAGCTGACCGAGCTGATGCGGGTCGCGTCGCCGCCGGTGTTGACGATGAGCGCCAAGGTCCGTGACGCGGCGTCCGGCGGGTGGATCTTGACCTCGATGGCGTTGGTGGCGCGGTAACCCGTGATGGCGGCGGCGCCGTTCGGCTCGGGACTGGTGTATTGCGGTTGGAGCGTGACGTCGGTGGTCTTGATGTCCTTGCGGTCGATGCCCGACCCCAGCAGCGCGTTGATGACCGCTTGCTGACGGTCGTTGGTCTGGTTCATCGCGGTCGTGACGTCCGGGCTGGTGAATTCGATGCTGGCGTTGGCCGTCAGGGTGTCCGGGACGCCCTGCACCTGCCCCACTCCCACCACGGTCACCTGTCGCGGGCTGGCCCCCGGCGGGGTGGCCGGGCTGTGGGAATCGCACGCCGACGCCGACGCGACCGCCAGACCGACGGCGGCCGAGGCCAGCGCCGCGCGGACGAGCCTTGGGGTGCGCGGTGCGATCGGCATGGATGGACAGTAGCGCTTCGACTTCGTGCGCGGTGCGTGCCCGTATTCGTGGCAAAGGATAGCGGAGCCATATACGACCGCGCAAAAGTTCATGCGAAACTCTAAACATATTGGTTTCCAACGAATTGAATCGAATTCTCAAAAGCCGCAGCAGAATCGACCAGCTAAATGAACAACCCATGAATTGGTGTTACGGGGGGCTGTAATACCCGGACCTTGCTCCCTAACGTCTCGGCCTGACGAGCGCGGGTCGCTGAAACCCGTTGAACCAGAACATTGTTTCCAGGGAGGGCAGATGTCCATGGTGAAAGCGCGTCCCGACCAGCTGGCCGCGGCCGCGGATGAGCTGGGGGCGATCAACGTTGCGGTGCGGGCGCGAAGCGCGGCGGCCGCCGCTCCGACGACCGGGGTGGTTCCGGCGGCCGCTGACCTGGTGTCCGCGCTGACCGCCGCGCAATTCGCCACGCACGCAAGGCATTACCAGGAGATCAGTGCGCAGGCGGCGGCGCTTGGCGAACAGTTTGCGTCGGTGCTGGGAATCAGCGCCGGTTCCTATGCCGCCACCGAGGCGGCGAACACCGCCGCGGTCGGTTAAGGGGGCGGCGATGCTCGACTTTGCGCAATTGCCGCCGGAGGTCAACTCGGCGCTGATGTACTCGGGTCCGGGCTCGGGGCCGATGCTGTCGGTCGCGGCGGCCTGGGAGGGCCTGGCCGCCGACCTGTGCGACAGCGCGTCCGCGTACGCGTCGCTGATCGCCGGCCTGACTGACGCCGCATGGTGGGGACCGGCCGCTGCGTCGATGGCGGCGGCCGCCGCCCCGCAGGTGGCGTGGCTGAACGTCACCGCCGGGCGGGCCGAAGAAGCCGCGGCCCAGGCGGTGGCGGCGGCCAGCGCGTACGAAGCGGCGTTCGGCGCGACGGTGCCGCCGGTGGAGATCGCCGCCAACCGAGCGTTGTTGGCGGCGTTGCTGGCGACGAACTTCCTGGGCCAGAACACCGCGGCGATCGCGGCGACCGAGGCTCAGTACGCCGAGATGTGGGCGCAGGACGCGGCCGCGATGTACGGCTATGCGGGGGCGTCCGCGGCGGCGGCGACGTTGACCCCGTTCGGTCGGGCGGCAACGGCCACGAATCCGGCCGGGGTAGCGGCGCAATCCGCGGCGGTCGCCCAGGCGCAAAACCTCTATGCGGTGCCCAACGCGCTGTCGGCGCTGGCCGGGCTGACCAATTCTCCGCCCTGGCTGGCCAACCCGGCGGCGGCGCTGGGTCTCACCGGTCACGCCTGGAACGGCAATGGGGACGGGATCATCGTCGCGGGGGCCCTGGGCGACCTGGTGGAGGGCCTGACCGGGTCGGCGACCGTCGACGCGAGCACGGGCTTCGACGCGTTCATCAGGCTGATTTCTCCGACGCGGCTCTTCACCACCGCATTCAAGGACATCCAGGGCCTGACCCAGTCAATCGTGCCGCGGGCCGCGAAGGCAGCGGAGGGGGCCGCCAAGGCCGTCGAGGCCTTGCCGCAGGCCGTCCCCACCGCGCTGGGCGGCGCGGTCGGCTCGGTGGGCAAGGCGATGCCGGTCGGGGGGCTGTCGGTGCCGTACGCCTGGGCGTCCGCGGTCCCGTCGCCGGCGCCGGCCTGGGCGGGCGCTGCCACGCTCAACGGCCTCGAGGCGGCCACGGCCGCCGAACCCGTCACCAACACGCTCGGAGGGTTGCCCTTGATGAGCGGAGGCGGCCGCGGGCTCGCCCATTTCGTCGCCCCCCGTTACGGATTCAAGCCGACTGTGGTGGCGCAGCCGCCGGCCGGGGGATGACCGGATCGGGTTCAGAACGGCGGATCGTCGGGGAGGGGGTCGGGTGGCGGCTCGTCGGGGGTCCAGTCGTCGGGGAGTTCTTCGGGCTCCCTGGGGTCGTTGACCCAGCGACAGAATGGGCTGGTGCTTGGGGTCCCCTTGAAGGCAAACAGCGTGTCGCGCAGGTGATTCCGGAACTTCCGGGCCTCGATCTCATTCGCGCGCGCTCGCTCGAGGCGCCGGCGTGCTTCGTTGATGGGCCGTTGTTCATGATTCTGCCGGCGCGCCTGGGTGATTCGGCGAGCCCGTGATCGCGATCTGTTCGGCCTTCTCGGCGGCGGGCCCGCGCAGGCCGGGCCGCGCGGCAGCGGGAACAGGTCCGCGCCGCCGGGTGACGTGCGGTAGGTGCGACCGCTCGGTGAGGTCCAAACGATGGTGCCGTCGGCGAGTTGCCGGTCACGCCATCCGCCAAAAGTCTTGAGGCGGTGATGAAATCGGCAGAGGCACTTGAGGTTGACGTACACCGTCAACCCACCCGACGCCGGGTCCTGGTGGTTGAACGGGATCGTATGGTCGAGATCGCAGAACTCGGCCGAGCGGCTGCACCCGGGGAAGCGGCACGTCAGGTCCCGGCAGCGCACGGCGCGCTCCAGCGCCGCCGGGGGCTGGTAACACAACGCCTGGGCCGGGCTGGTGACTGGATCGAGCACGTGCAGCGCCGCGGTCGCCACGAGCTCACGGACCTGCTCGGCGTCGATGACACCATGCCCCTGCAGATAGCCCGGGGCCGATCCACCGCCGTACACGGTGTGGTCACTGGCGACCACGTTGATCACCACCCGCGCGGCGCCGGACGGACGTTCGGCATCGCTTTGCCTGGGGCACTGAGGATTCCCACAGCCGCATACCAGCTCACGGCCTTCGGTCAGGGCGGCCAGCGCGTCGGCACGGCGCTGATCCATCGTCCGTGGATCACCCTGGCAGACTCCGGTGGCAAGCTGCGAGAGCCGGCGGTCGAAAACCGAGGCCGCGGTGGCGGTGACCGTGCCGAAAACGGCGGACATTCCGTTCTCGCGCGCTTCCACGGCGAGGTAGCGGTCGGAGTCGGCGGCAGCGCGGCGCTCGCGGGCGGCGTCGGGATCGACCGCACGCACCGTGGCGTCGATCGCGTTGACGATGCGCTGCTTCGACCACCCGTGCCAGGAACCGATCCGCTCGGCCATCGAGCGGTCCACTTCGGCGATCAACCCGTCGTCGGTGATCAGGTCGGTGCGACTCAGTATCAATCGCACCGTGCGCCAATCCGTACGCCCCTGCGCCAGCAACGCCGCCACCTTTGGCAGCCGGGTGTCGAGCGCCTCGGCATACGACACCACATAGTTGGCCGCGACCGGGGACAGATTCATCGCCGCGGCCACCTCGGCCGACGTCTGCTCGAAACCATCCACGGAGGCGTAATCGGCGCGCTGCTCGGATCGCTCCGCTGCAGCGACCCGATGCCGCAACAACGCCGCCACCGCGCCCAGCCGCCGCGCTACCAACTTCGACTCGCCCCGATGCGTCGACTCCACGACGGCCAACAGGCCGGCTGGGTCGAGGCCGTCGAGCGGTGCGGCGTCAGCGTCGAACATGTGTTCGAGTATGCCAGGGGGGTGCGACAAAGAATCTGTTACGGCGGTCGGGCGGCGGGCCGGCGGAAAAGACTGGCTCTACTATTCCTTATAGGAACATATTGTGAGCGTAATAAAGTAGGATAAGGTATATTTCGGCAATGACCGTTGCCGTGTATTCGGCCGAACAAGTGGCCGACATTCTCGGACTGCATGTCCGCACCGTGCGCGGGTACATCCGCGACGGCCGCCTGCCGGGCGTGCGAATGGGCAAGCAGTATCGGATCACCGAACGAGACTTGCGCGCCTTTGCGGGCGTGGGCGCCGACGAGCCGGCCGCCGGCCCGCACGCGCACGCCTCCGCCGTCGTGCAGATCGACAACGTCGACCGCCCCACGATGGACCGCATCACCGCGCATCTCGGAGCGGCGGCGGTCGGCGACTCGGACCGGCCGCCGCAGTGCAACGTCCACTCGACCTACGACGAGTCGGCGAGCCGTCTCACGGTCTTCGTGGTGGGCGACCCGCAAGCCGCGTCAGCCGTGATCGGCTTGATCGGTGTGCTGACGCGCCAGGGCCGGGAGTGAGCACGGGTGTCTACCGCTCCTCGGCCGGCCGGCCGGCACGCCGTCGAATGCGGTTACCGCGAGCACCTCCAGCACTGGACGGTGCCGCTGCGGCATCGCACCGTTGCCACCCGAGAGGGCGAAACCTTCGTCCTGGACTGCGGAGCCCCCGATGCGCCACCGGTCGTATTGCTGCACGGTGCGGGGAGCAACAGCGCGATCTGGCGGGCTGATGCGCCGCGCTGGTCACTGACCCATCGCGTCTACATGGTCGACATCATCGGCGAGCCCGGATTGAGCGCACCATCGCGCCCGGTGCTGGCCTCCGATGCCTACGCGTCATGGCTCGATGACGTGCTGGACGAGCTGGGCACCGACTCCGCCGCCTTCGTTGGGGTGTCGCTGGGCGGTTGGTTGGCAACCGATTACGCGATCCGCCGGCCCGGCCGCGTCGAGCGACTGGCCTTGCGGGCCCCGGGCGGTATCGGACGGCAACGTTACGGGGCTGTCCTCGCAGCATTGGCCCTGATGCCGTTCGGCGACCCCGGGATACGGCGGGCTCTGCGGATCGCGCTCGGGCCCGGCAGCGTCCCCGAACCGGTCGTCGACTACATGCTGCGAATCCAACGCAACTACCGTCCCCGCCGCGACCCGCTGCCCGTCTTCTCCGACGAAGGCCTCGAGTCCATCGTTGCACCGCTTTTCGTCGTCCTGGGCGCGCGGGACCGCCTGCTCGACTCACGGGAGACCGCCGCTCGTCTGACGCGCCTGCAGCCCGCGGCGTCGATCAGCATTCTCCCCGGCACGGGTCACGGCCTCTTCGACGACGGGGAGTCCCTGCACGCCTTCCTGAACCAGGGCGGGAGAACATGAAACCGGTGCAGGATCCGTGGGCCTTCCGCGAAGGGCTGCGCCGTGACCTTCGCGCCGCTCTGAAATCGCGCCATTAGGAGGCGGTCTCAGCGCTGCTGAACGATGATCGCGGCGATCGACAACGCCGAATCCGTCCCCCCGGAGGCGGTCGCCCCGCCGGCGACCGACGGAGGCTTTGCCCACTCCTCGCCGGGGGTCGGATCAACCGAGGCGCCCCGGCGCGAGTTGGTCATGACGGAAGTTCGCGCGATCGTCCAAGATCTGGTGAGCGAGTACTAGGCGCAGGCGGCGATCTACCAACACGAAGCGGCGGAACGCCTTCGCCGCGAAGCCGACATCATTCGAACCCAACTCCGCGGCGGCAACCTCGATTAAGGCGTCACCAGAATCTTGCAGTGCCGCTCGGGGTCGGTGAGATCGTCGAACGCCTGGCCGACGCCCTCGAGCCCCACCTCCCCGGTGATCAGCGGGGACACGTCGATGTCGCCCTCGGCCAGCGCGCGCAACGATTCGGCGAACTCGTCGGGGCCATAGGCGAGCGCGAACTGCACGCTGATCTCCTTGGCGATCGCGAAGAACGGGTGAATGGTGTCGGCCTGCATGCACACCCCGGCGACCACCAGGCGGGTGCCCGGACGCGCCCGGCGCAGCACATCATCGATGATCCCGGGCACGCCGACGGCCTCGAACACGACCGCGGCCTTCACCGTGTCGAACGGCGAACCCTGCCCCGCGTCGACCACCCGGTGTGCGCCCATCGTCGCCGCCAGTTCCCGGCGCTTCGGCGAGAAGTCGGCCGCGACAATAGTTTCCACGCCGCGCAGCTTCAATGCGGCGACGATCGCAACGCCGATCGGGCCGCAGCCGATTACCAGGGCCGTCTCGCCCGGCTGGATGCCCGACTTGTTGACGGCGTGCAATCCCACCGCCATGGGCTCGGTCAGGGCCGCCGCACTGAAGTCGAGGCCGTTGGGGATCGGCAACAACAGCGGCGCCGAGAGCAGCATCCGCTCGGCGTAGCCGCCCATCGTGCTGTTGCTGTAAACGATCGGCTCGACGCCCTGGGTCGACAGCACCACCGGGATCGACGTCACCAGAGTCCCGGGAGGATGAGTGTCGGTATCGGGGCCCGGCTCGATCACCTCGGCGCTGAATTCGTGGCCCATGAACACGTCGCGATTCAGGTCGACGCTCAACCCGCCGGCGCCCATTCGGTCGGTCAGGGAGAGCACGTCGGCGCCGTGCGCGGCGAAATGCAGGTCCGAGCCACATATTCCGCACGCCCGCACGCCGACTAGCACCTGCCCCGGTCCGGGCACGGGTTCGGGCACGTCGTCTCGGTAGACCATGTGGCCGTCTCGCAAGACCGCGGCGCGCATCAGTTACCTCCCTGCTCCGCCACGTGCTCGGTGATGGCCTTCACGACGGCCTCACCCGCGCGGCCGATCAGCTCGTCGCGCCTGCCCCTGGCCCACTCGTGCGACGATCTCGAGGCTTCGAGCTGTCCCTTGAAATGCGGAATCACCTTGCGGGCCATCAGGTCGTAGCAGTGGTAGGTCGCCTCGGGCGACGCCCAGTCGTGGCCGAGCATCAGCAGCGCCCCGAATCCGCCGGAGCGTTCGAGCAGGTCCTCGATGTGCGCGATGGCGTCGTCGGGCGTGCCTATGCAGCAATTGCCCTTGGCGGCATACTCTTCGACGAACTCATGCGGCGACTGGGTGGCGCCGGCCACGGAATTGGACAGCGGGACGAAACCCGCGGCCCCGAAGTAATTCGCGAAATCCTGCAGACCGTAGGTGCAATCATCGATCGCCTGCTCGCGGCTGTCGGCGACGTGCATGATGCTCAGCACCCGCCAGTCGGCGCGGTTCGGCTCGGGCCGGCCGACTTTGGCGGCCTGCTCGCGGACCACGTCCCACGTGTTCTCCAGCGCGGCGTAACCGCCGGGCACCGACATCGACAGCGACAACAGGGACGTTCCGAGCGCTCCGGCCAGACGCGGCCCGGACGGCGATATCATTGCGGCCGTGGATATTTCGGGATATGGCCAGGTGTATGGGCGGATGTGCAACTGCGCGTCGCGCAGCGTGAACCAGTCGGAGTGCCGGTCGATCCGCTCGGTGGGCTCCGCGCGGAACAGCGCGAGGATCGCCTCGAGCGATTCCTGCATCATCCGCCGCTGCTCGACCGGGTCGATGCCCATCATGTACGCGTCCGACGGCAGCGCCCCGGGGCCGGTGCCGAACATCACGCGGCCGCGGGTCAGGTGGTCCAGCAGAACCCAGCGGTCGGCCACCATGAGCGGATGGTGGTAGGGGAGCGAGACCACTCCGGTGCCCAGCCGGATGTGCTTCGTCCGTTCGGCCGCGGCGGCGATGAACACCTCCGGGCAGGCGATCAGCTCGTAGCCGCCGGAGTGGTGTTCGCCGAACCACGCCTCGTCGAACCCCAGCCGATCCAGCGCTACGACGCGTTCCATGTCGTATTCCAGTGCGACGGTGGGGGATTGGCCAATAGGATGAAACGGCGTGATGAAAACGCCGAACCGCAGCGGCGCGGTCATCGCAGCTCCAATCCGTTGAGGAACTCCAGCAGCGTCGCGTTCACCTCGTCGGGGCGCTCCTGCTGGAGCCAGTGCCCCGCGCCGTCGATCATTACCTGGCGGTACGGACCCGAGACCACCTCCGTGGCCCGGTCGGCGCGCGTGAAGGCCAGCACGGGATCGGCGGTTCCCGCGACGAAGAGCGACGGCACGGTGATCTTGGCGCCGTCCAGCTGGGCCGTGGTCTCCCAGTTGCGGTCGAAATTGCGGTACCAGTTCAGGCCGCCGGTGAACCCGGTGCGGGAGAACTCGGCGACATAGTGATCCAGTTCCTCCTGGCTGAGCCAGTCGGGCAATCGTTCCGGTTCGGGCAGTCGATCAATGAACCCGTCGGGGCCCGGTGCCACCATCCGCAGCGCGGCAGCGTGGTCACCCGAGGCCCGCAGGCCGCCCAGCATCCGGCGCATGGTGCGGGCGGGGTCGGCGTCGAGCTCCGCGTCGGCGACGCCCGGCTGCTGGAAGTGCAGGATGTAGAAGAAGTTCTCGCCGAAGGCCTTGCGCCAGGCGTGGGTTGGCGCCACATGCGGTCGGGGCACGGCGGGGACGCTCAGCGCGGCGACGGCCGCGACGCGGTCCGGGTGCAGCAGCGGCGCATTCCACACCACGGCGGCGCCCCAATCGTGGCCGATCCAGACGGCCCGCTCGGCGCCGACTTCGTCGAGCAGCCCGACCAGGTCGCCCGTCAGCGCGTGGATGTCGTAGGCGTCGACCGCGTCCGGTCGCGACGACCCGCCGTACCCCCGTTGATCGGGTGCCAGCACGTGGTAACCGGCCTCGGCGAGGACGGGTATCTGGTGTCGCCAGGAGTAGGCCAGCTCGGGAAAGCCGTGGGCCAGGACCACCGCCGGTGCGGAGCGGTCGCCGGCTTCGACGACCCGCAGGCGTACGCCGTTGGTCTCGACAAAACGCTCGGTGGGGGAGGGCACCGTCACACCAAATCACAATGACTCCGGGCTGAGAAGGGCTCGACCCGTCCGGGATTTCGCGGTAGACATCCGGGTGCGGACACAAAGCAATCGGCGAAGGCGGGTGCTCGGCTGATGCGGTTGGACCACGTGGTGTTGTGGACGAAGGACCCGGCTGCGGCGATGGACTTTTACACGAGGGTCGTCGGCCTCGCGCCGCTACGGTGGGAGGAATTCGAGCGCGGCGAGGCGCCGTTTCCGAGCGTGCGCGTTTGCGCGGACTCCATCCTCGACCTGATGCCGGTGCAGCTGGCGGCCGGCGGCGCATCGTCGGCGGTAGTTGCGGAGGGCAGTGCGGGCCACCCGATCAACCACGTGTGCCTGGCGCTCGGAAAGATCGAGTACGACGCCCTGGAAGGCCGCCTGCGGGCGGAGGGCGTGGACACCAGCGCGCGGCTCGAGCACAGCTACGGCGCCCAGGGGTGGGCGCCGCACGCGTACTATTTCGCCGATCCCGACGGCAACGTCGTGGAAGCCCGCTACTACGAGTAGCCGGGAACCGCCGGTCGTTGACCAATCAAACGGCGGCGAACTCAGCTCGACCGGTCTGGCGCTAACGGCTAGCGGTAGCCTGGAGTTTTCCAGCTGTGTGTATCGGGAAGGAACCTGGCCTGCACGGCCGATGATCGATGAACCGAAAAAACTTGATCCGCACGCTCACGGCTGTCGCTGTCGTGGTGCTGCTCGGCTGGTCGTTCTTCTACTTCAGTGACGACACCCGCGGCTACAAGCCCGTCGACACGTCCGTGGCGATGGCACAGATCAACGGCGACAATGTCAAGAGCGCGCAGATCGACGACCGCGAGCAGCAGCTGCGCCTGACCCTGAAGAAAGGTAACGGGGACACCGACAACTCCGACAAGGTCATCACCAAGTACCCGAGCGGGTACGCGGTCGACCTTTTCAACGCACTGAGCGCGAAAAACGCCAAGGTAAGCACCGTCGTCAACCAGGGCAGCATCATGGGTGAGCTGCTCGTCTACGTGCTGCCCCTGCTGTTGCTGGTCGGCCTGTTCGTGATGTTCTCCCGCATGCAGGGCGGCGCCCGGATGGGGTTCGGCTTCGGCAAGTCGCGGGCAAAACAGCTGTCCAAGGACATGCCCAAGACGACGTTCGCCGACGTGGCGGGTGTCGACGAGGCCGTCGAAGAGCTCTACGAGATCAAGGATTTCCTGCAGAACCCGGGCCGGTACCAGGCGCTGGGCGCCAAGATCCCCAAAGGCGTGCTGCTCTACGGCCCGCCGGGAACCGGCAAGACGCTGCTGGCCCGCGCGGTCGCCGGCGAGGCCGGGGTTCCGTTCTTCACCATCTCCGGCTCGGACTTCGTCGAGATGTTCGTCGGTGTGGGCGCATCGCGGGTCCGCGACCTGTTCGACCAGGCCAAACAGAACAACCCGTGCATCATCTTCGTCGACGAGATCGACGCGGTGGGCCGCCAGCGCGGCGCGGGCCTCGGCGGCGGTCACGACGAGCGCGAGCAGACGCTGAACCAGTTGCTGGTCGAGATGGACGGTTTCGACCCTCGCGCCGGCGTCATCCTGATCGCGGCCACCAACCGGCCCGACATCCTCGACCCGGCGCTGCTCCGGCCTGGCCGTTTCGACCGCCAGATCCCGGTGTCCAACCCCGACCTGGCCGGCCGCCGCGCCGTGCTGGAAGTCCATTCGAAGGGCAAGCCGATCGCCCCCGACGCCGACCTGGACGGGCTGGCCAAGCGCACCGTCGGCATGACGGGCGCCGACCTGGCCAACGTCATCAACGAGGCGGCCCTGCTGACCGCCCGGGAGAACGGCACCGTCATCACCAGCGCCGCCCTGGAAGAGGCGGTCGACCGGGTCATCGGCGGGCCGCGCCGCAAGGGCCGGATCATCAGCGAGCAGGAAAAGAAGATCACCGCCTACCACGAGGGCGGCCACACACTGGCGGCGTGGGCGATGCCAGACATCGACCCGGTCTACAAGGTGACGATCCTGGCCCGGGGACGCACCGGCGGGCACGCCGTGGCTGTGCCCGAGGAGGACAAGGGCCTGCGGACCCGTTCCGAGATGATCTCCCAACTGGTGTTCGCGATGGGCGGGCGCGCCGCCGAGGAGCTGGTGTTCCGCGAGCCGACCACCGGGGCGGTGTCCGACATCGAGCAGGCCACCAAGATCGCGCGCGCGATGGTCACCGAATTCGGCATGAGCTCCAAGCTCGGCGCCGTCAAGTACGGCACCGAACACGGCGACCCGTTCCTGGGCCGCACGATGGGCACGCAGGCCGACTATTCGCACGAGGTCGCCCGCGACATCGACGACGAGGTGCGCAAGCTGATCGAGGCCGCGCACACCGAGGCGTGGGAGATCCTCACCGAATACCGCGACATCCTCGACTCGCTGGCCGGCGAACTGCTGGAAAAGGAGACCCTGCACAGGCCCGAGCTGGAGAGCATCTTCGCCGGCGTCGAAAAGCGGCCGCGCCTCACGATGTTCGACGACTTCGGTGGCCGCATCCCGTCGGACAAGCCGCCGATCAAGACGCCCGGGGAGCTGGCCATGGAACGTGGAGAGCCCTGGCCCCCGCCTATGCCGGAGCCGGCCTTCAAGGCGGCGATCGCGCGGGCGAGCCAGGCGGCCGAGGCCGCACGTGCCGAGGCCGAGGCAAACTCCAACGGCGGCAACGGTTCCCATGGTTCCCACGGTTCTCATGGCGCCGCCCAGCCCGACTACGGCGCGCCGGCGGGCTGGCGGGCGCCGGGCTGGCCGCCGCAGAACCAGCAAGCCGGGCACCAGCCGCCCGGGTACTGGTATCCGCCCCCACAGGCACCGCAGCCGCAGCAGCCGTACTGGCCGCAGCCGGCACCCAGCTATCCCGGCCACCCGGGCCACCCCGCCGGCGCTCAGCCCGCGTACCCGCCTTATCCGCCGTATCCGCCGCCCGGCCAGTCCGCCCCGGAAGCCGGGAAGTCTCCCGAGCCGCAGAACGACGACGTGAGCCGGTCCAAGCCGCCGGCCCACGGCTGACGAACGGAGGATTCGATGGCCTTGTCGCCGGACACTGTCACTCCTCCGGTGCGGGTCTTCGATCAGGCACGCGCGGAGGCCGCTGTCCGCGAATTGCTCTACGCGGTGGGTGAAGACCCTGACCGGCACGGCCTGCAAGAGACGCCGGCGCGCGTCGCCCGCGCCTATCGCGAGATGTTCGCCGGGCTCTACACCGACCCCGACACCGTCCTCAACACCATGTTCGACGAGCAGCACGACGAGTTGGTGCTGGTCAAGGAGATCCCGCTGTACTCCACCTGCGAGCACCACTTGGTGGCGTTTCACGGGGTGGCCCACGTGGGCTACATCCCGGGCACCGACGGCCGGGTCACCGGCCTGTCGAAGATCGCCCGGCTGGTCGACCTGTACGCCAAGCGGCCGCAGGTGCAGGAGCGGCTCACCAGCCAGATCGCCGACGCCCTGGTGAACAAGCTCAACCCGCGCGGCGCCATCGTCGTCATCGAGGCGGAGCACCTGTGCATGGCCATGCGCGGCGTCCGTAAACCGGGCGCGATCACCACGACATCGGCGGTGCGCGGCCAATTCAAGAGCAGTGCCGCCTCCCGGGCCGAAGCGCTAGACCTCATCCTGCGTAAGTGAGCCGGGCGCCTGTGCGGGTGATGGGCGTTCTCAACGTCACCGATGACTCGTTCTCCGATGGCGGGCGTTATCTCAACGCCGACGACGCCGTGGCGCGGGGCCTGGCGATGTCGGCCGAGGGCGCGGACATCGTGGACGTCGGCGGTGAGTCCACCCGGCCAGGGGCGACCCGGATCGCCTCCCGGATCGAGGCGTCGCGCGTCGTCCCGGTCATCAAAGAGCTTGCCGCGCAGGGCATCACGGTGAGTGTCGACACCATGCACGCCGATGTGGCGCGGGCGGCGCTGGACGGCGGCGCGCGGATCGTCAACGACGTCTCCGGGGGCCGGGCCGATCCGGCGATGGCGCCCCTGGTGGCCGAGGCCGGAGTGTCGTGGGTACTGATGCACTGGCGACCGACGTCCGCGGACCGGCCCCATCGGGTGCCGCACTACCGCGACGTGGTGGCCGAGGTGCGCGCCGAGCTCCTGGCCGGCGTCGATGACGCGGTGGCCGCCGGCGTCGACCCCGACAAGCTGGTGATCGACCCTGGGCTCGGGTTCGCCAAGACGGGTCAACACAATTGGGCACTGCTGCGCGCTCTGCCACAACTGGTCGAAACCGGGCTGCCGGTGCTCCTGGGCGCGTCGCGCAAGCGGTTCCTCGGTACGTTGTTGGCCGGGCCGGACGAAACGCCCCGGCCGCCCGACGGGCGTGAGACGGCGACCGCGGTGATTTCCGCCCTGGCCGCCCTGAACGGAGCCTGGGGCGTGCGGGTGCATGACGTGCGCGGCACGGTCGACGCCCTCAGCGTGGTGGGGGCCTGGACTCGGGGCGGAGACGATGGCTGATCGAATCGAGTTGCGGGGCTTGACAGTTCGGGGCTGGCACGGGGTCTTCGACCAGGAACGGGCCGACGGGCAGGACTTCGTGGTCGACATCACCGTCTGGATCGACCTCGCCGGCGCCGCCGCTAGCGACGACCTGGCCGACACCTACGACTACGGCGCGCTGGCCCAGCTGGCGGCCGACGTCGTGGCCGGGCCGCCGCGCAACCTCATCGAGGGGGTCGGCGGCGAGATCGCCGACCGGATCATGCGCGACGAGCGGGTGCACGCCGCCGAGGTTGCGGTGCACAAGCCGCAAGCTCCGATCCCGCACCAGTTCGCGGACGTCGCCGTGGTGGTCCGCCGGTCGCGGCGCGGCGGTCGGGGCTCCGTCGTCCCCGCCGGTAGGCCGTTATGACCCGGGTGGTGCTGTCGATCGGCTCGAACCTGGGCGACCGGCTCGCCCGGCTGCAGTCCGTCGTCGACGGGCTGGGCGAGGCCGTCGTCGCGGTCTCGCCCGTGTATGAGACCGATCCCTGGGGCCGGCTGGATCAGGCGCCGTTTCTCAACGCGGTTCTCATCGCCGACGACCCGGCGCGCGACGGGCAGGCCTGGCTGCGCCGGGCACAGGAGTTCGAGCAGGCGGCGGGCCGCGTCCGCGGCGAACGCTGGGGGCCGCGCAGCCTCGACGTCGACCTGATCGCCTGCTACGAGGCGGGTCCCGGCGGCGGCCCCCTGCGGGAGGTCACTTCGCTGGAGAACAACCTGACGTTGCCGCACCCGCTCGCCCACCTGCGGGCTTTCGTGATGGTCCCCTGGTTGGCCGTCGACCCCGACGCCCGGCTCACGGTCGCCGGGGGCGAACAACCGGTGGTCCGGCTACTGGCCGAGCTGGACCCCGCCGACCGCGAGGGTGTTCGGCTGTCCAGCCTGACGCTCACGCTCCCGGGGTCGGTCGGCTGATGGGGCCGACGAGGAAGCGCGACCTGACGGTCGCGGTAGTCGGCGCCGCAGTCGTCGGGTACCTGCTGGTGACCGCGCTGTTCCGGTTCTTCCCACCGATCACGGTGTGGACGGGTCTGTCGCTACTGGCGGCCGCCGCCGGCGAGGGGCTGTGGGCGCGTTACGTGCGGACCAAGATCAACGACGGGGAGATCGGCGTCGGCGCCGGCCGGCTGCACCCGCTCGCCGTCGCTCGCAGCCTGACGATCGCCAAGGCGTCGGCCTGGGTGGGCGCGCTGACGCTCGGGTGGTGGGTGGGGGTGCTCGCGTATTTTCTGCCGCGGCGGTCGTGGTTGCGGGTCGCCGCCGAGGACGCGGGTGGAACGACGGTTGCTGCCCTGAGCGCGCTGGCGTTGGTCGCCGCCGCACTCTGGCTGGAGCACTGCTGCAAGTCGCCGCCGGATTCGACCGAGCACGGCGAAGGCGCGGAGAGTTAGCCGGGTCCCGGATAGCCCGCGCAAGAATCGCCGGACTCGCGCGACACGCGGATTGACCTCGCACAGGTACAGTCAGGCCATGTCCGTTCTGTCCCGCGGCGCCAGAGTTCGGCGCGGCGGCCGCAGGCCGGGGTGGGTGCTCTTGACGACGTTGCTGGTCCTGGCGATCGGGGCCAGCTCCGCGCTGGTTTTCACCAATCGGGTGGAACTCCTCAAGCTCGCTGTAATCCTGGCGCTGTGGGCCGCGGTAGCCGGCGCCTTCGTCTCAGTGCTCTATCGTCGGCAAAGCGACGCCGACCAGGCGCGGGTGCGTGACCTCAAGCTCGTTTACGACCTGCAGCTGGACCGGGAGATCTCCGCCCGCCGGGAATACGAGCTCACCGTCGAGTCGCAGTTGCGTCGCGAGCTGGCCTCGGAGCTGCGGGCGCAGGCCGCCGACGACCTGGCCGCCCTGCGCGCCGAGCTCAACTCCCTGCGCACCAGCCTGGAGATCCTGTTCGACACCGACCTGCAGCACCGCCCCGCGCTGGAGACCGTCGAGGCCCCGGACGCCGAGGCGCCCCCCGAGCGCGCGTACAGCGAGTGGGACCGCAACGGGGAAAATCCGCGCGGCGCCCCCGTCGACTGGGTGACCAGCGACCGCGTCACGTCGGTGGCCGCCGACCGGCCGGCCCCGCGGCTCGACGAGACCGCGATCATCGACGTCCCCGAGGTGGGCGTGCCTCCGGCGGACGGCGGTTCGTTGCTGCCGCCGCGACAGCAACCGCCGCGCGAACGCGTCCGGTTCGGGCACGAGGGACCGCAGGAAACCCCGGCCTACGGCCCGCCGCCGGAGCAGCGGTTCGAACCGCGCCACCGGCCGCCGCCCGCGCCACCGGCCGGCCCCCCGCCGCAGCAGGCACCCCCGCCGCAGCCCCAACCGCAGACGCAGGGCTGGCAGCCCGCGCCCGCGACGGGATTGTGGTTGCCGCCCGGAGCGCCCGACAGCAACTGGGCCGGCGGCGCGCCGGTGGATATGCCCGCCGAGTCGGCCGGGGGCCGGCGCGCGCGGCACTCCGAACCCGCCGAACCCGCCGACACCCCGCCCGCCGAGCCGGCGGCCCCGCCCCCGCAGTACGGCGAATCAGGCCGCCGGTACCGCTCACGCCATTCGGCCGAGTACCGCGACTACGGTGTGCGCAATTTCACCGCCGCCGAATTCGCCCCCGAACCGGAGCCCCAGCCTCCCGCTCCGGTCGCGGCGCCCGCCGCCGCGCCGCCACCGCCGGCGTCGCCCCGGACGGCCGCGCCGCTGGCCGAGCCGCCGCCACCGCAGATGGCGCCGCCGCCCGTGCCGCGGCACGGCGGGGGCGAACCGCTGCCGGACGGGGGGGAGGACGGGTCGCAGATCGGAGGCCAGTCGGTTGCCGACCTGCTGGCGCGGTTGCAGGTCCAGCCGTCCGATGGCGGCCGGCGCCGGCGCCGCGACAGCTGACACCGGGCACCCCGTCGGATCGTCTACAGTCTTAGTGACCGTCCGGTACCCCCGAGGGGACTGGAACGTACGTAGAAAGTTGTGAGGTCGTCTGCGATGGGGCAGCTCGACGGTTTGCGACCGGCCAGGCTTCAGGTGGGGATCATCTCGGCCGGCCGGGTGGGCACCGCGCTGGGGGTCGCGCTGGAGCGCGCCGACCACGTCGTCGTCGCGTGCAGCGCCATTTCCCGGGCATCGCGCCAGCGCGCGCAGCGATGGCTGCCCGACACCCCGGTGGTCTCCCCTCCCGAGGTCGCGGCCGGCGCCGAGTTGCTGGTACTCGCCGTTCCGGACGGCGAACTCGCCGGCCTGGTGTCCGGGCTGGCGGCGACGTCGGCCGTGCGGCCCGGAACCATCGTCGCGCATACGTCGGGCGCCAACGGGGTGCGCGTCCTCAAGCCGCTGACCGAGGCCGGCTGCACCCCGCTGGCCATCCACCCCGCGATGACGTTCACCGGCTCCGACGAGGACATCAGCAGGCTGCCGGATACCTGCTTCGGGATCACGGCGGCCGACGAGGTCGGCTATGCGATCGGGCAGTCGCTGGTCCTGGAGATGGGCGGGGAGCCATTCTGCGTCCCCGAGGACGCCAGGGTCCTCTACCACGCCGCCCTCGCCCACGCGGGCAACCACATCGTCACCGTGGTCGCCGACGCGCTCGAGGCGCTGCGGGCCGCGCTACGAGGCAGCGAACTGCTCGGACAGCAAGCCGTCGACGACCAGCCGGGCGGCCTCGCCGAACGCATCGTCGGTCCGCTGGCCCGCGCGGCGCTGGAGAACACCCTGCGGCGCGGCCAGGCCGCGCTCACCGGCCCGGTCGCCCGCGGGGACGCGGCCGCGGTCGCGGAGCATCTGGCCGCGCTCAGCCACGTCGATCCGCACCTGGCGGAGGCCTACCGCGTCAATGCCCTGCGCACCGCCCAGCGGTCGCACGCGCCCGCCGACGTCGTGGAGGTGCTGACCCCGTGAGTCCCGCGCACAGGCCGCCCGCCTTCGCCCAGGGTGAGCTCAACGTGTATTCGTCGCCACGCGACGTCGGCGACGTCAGCCGCGCGCTGCGCCACACCGGCCGCCGGGTGATGCTGGTCCCCACCATGGGCGCGCTGCACGACGGGCACCTGGCTCTCGTGCGCGCGGCCAAGCGGGTCCCGGGTTCGGTGGTCGTCGTCTCCATCTTCGTCAACCCGCTCCAGTTCGGTGCCGGGGAAGACCTCGACGCCTACCCCCGGACCCTCGACGCGGACCTCGAGTTGCTCCGCGGCGAGGACGTCCACGTCGTCTTCGCCCCGACGGCCGCGACGATGTATCCCGACGGGCTGCGCACCACCGTGCACGCCGGCCCGCTGGCCGCCGAACTCGAGGGCCGCGTGCGGCCGACGCATTTCGCCGGCGTGCTCACCGTCGTCATGAAGCTGTTGCAGATCGTGCGCCCCGACCGGGTGTTCTTCGGCGAGAAGGACTACCAGCAGCTGGTGCTCATCCGGCAGATGGTGGCCGACCTCAACCTCGGCGTCGCGGTGGTCGCGGTGCCCACCGTCCGGGAGGCCGACGGGCTGGCGATGTCGTCGCGCAACCGCTACCTGGACCCGGCACAGCGGGAGGCGGCGGTCGCGCTCTCCGCGGCCCTGACGGCCGGGGCGCACGCCGCACATCACGGTCCGCAGGCCGCGCTCGGGGCGGCGCGCGCGGTGCTGGACGCCGTGCCCGGCCTTTCCGTCGACTACCTGGAGCTGCGCGACCTCGAGCTTGGCCCGCTGCAGCCCGACCGGCCCGGCCGGCTGCTGGTCGCGGCCCGGCTCGGCGGCACCAGGCTGCTGGACAACATCGCCATCGACATCGGAATTTCGCCGGCACCCATTGGGCCGGACGACTATCGGGACGCCCTCGAATCACCTTGGAGGAATTGATGTTTCGCACCATGCTGAAGTCGAAGATTCACCGCGCCACCGTCACGCAGGCCGACCTGCACTACGTGGGCTCGGTGACCATCGACGCCGACCTGATGGACGCCGCGGACCTGCTCGAGGGTGAGCAGGTGACCATCGTCGACATCGAAAACGGGGCCCGCCTGGTCACCTATGCCATCACCGGCGAACGCGGCAGCGGCGTGATCGGAATCAACGGTGCCGCCGCGCATCTCGTCCACCCCGGGGATCTGGTCATCCTCATCGCCTACGGCACCATGGAGGAGGCCCAGGCGCGGGCGTATGAGCCGCGGATCGTGTTCGTCGACGCCGACAACAAGCAGGTCGACCTCGGTCACGACCCGGCTTTCGTGCCGGCGGACATCTCCGCCGCCGCGTTGCTGAACCCGCGGATCGGCGTGCGGTAGCCGTGCTGCTGGCGATCGACGTCCGCAACACGCACACCGTCGTCGGACTGGTTTCCGGATCGAAAGAGCACGCAAAGGTCTTGCAGCAGTGGCGGATCCGCACCGAGGCCGAGGCAACCGCGGATGAGCTGGCGCTGACCATCGACGGGTTGATCGGGGACGATTCCGACCGGCTCACGGGCGCGGCGGCCCTGTCCACGGTCCCGTCGGTGCTGCACGAGGTGCGGATCATGCTCGACCAGTACTGGCCGTCGATACCGCACGTGCTGATCGAGCCCGGTGTCCGCACCGGCATCCCGCTGCTAGTGGACAACCCCAAAGAGGTGGGCGCCGACCGGATCGTTAACTGCCTCTCGGCGTTTCACAAGTTCGGCACCGCGGCGATCGTCGTCGACTTCGGGTCCTCCATCTGTGTGGACGTCGTGTCGGCCAAGGGCGAATTCCTCGGCGGAGCGATCGCGCCCGGGGTGCAGGTGTCCTCCGACGCCGCCGCCGCCCGGTCCGCTGCGCTGCGCCGCGTGGAGCTGGCCCGGCCCCGATCGGTGGTCGGCAAGAACACCGTCGAGTGCATGCAGTCCGGGGCGGTGTTCGGCTTCGCCGGCCTGGTCGACGGCCTGGTGACCCGCGTCCGCGAGGACGTCGAGGGCTTTGCCGCCGACCCGGGCAACCAGGTCGCGATCGTGGCCACCGGCCACACGGCGCCGCTCCTGCTGCCCGAGTTGCGGACCGTAGAGCACTATGACCAGCACCTGACGCTGCACGGCCTGCGGCTGGTGTTCGAACGCAACCGCGACGCCCAGCGCGGCCGACTCAAGACCGCCCGCTGAGCCTGCGGCCGGCGACCACTCCAGGTCATTTAAGCTGGCACGTCGTGAGCGACGCCGATTTGAGCCTTCCCGAGCAGTTCCGGATCCGTCGGGACAAGCGCGCTCGGTTGTTGGCGGAGGGGCAGGAGCCGTACCCGGTCGCGATCGAGCGCACCCACACGCTGGCCCAGGTGCGCGCCGCCCACGCCGACCTGCCCACCGACACCGAGACCGACGACGTCGTCGGCGTGGCGGGGCGCGTCATCTTCGCGCGAAACTCCGGGAAATTGTGCTTTGCCACGCTGCAGGAGGGCGACGGCACCAGCCTGCAGGTGATGATCAGCCTGGACAAGGTCGGCCGCGAATCCCTCGACGCCTGGAAGGCCGACGTCGACCTCGGCGACATCGTCTACGTGCACGGCATCGTGATCAGCTCGCGGCGCGGCGAGCTCTCCGTGCTCGCCGACTCCTGGCAGATGGCGGCCAAGTCGCTGCGACCACTGCCCGTCGCCCACAAGGAGATGAGCGAAGAGGCTCGGGTGCGGCAGCGCTACGTCGACCTGATCGTGCGTCCCCAGGCCCGCACGGTGGCCCGCCAGCGAATCGCCGTCATCCGCGCGATCCGCAACGCGCTGGAGCGCCGCGGGTTTTTCGAAGTCGAAACTCCGATGTTGCAGACGCTGGCCGGCGGCGCGGCGGCGCGGCCGTTCGTCACCCATTCCAATGCGCTCGACATCGATCTCTACCTCCGGATCGCGCCGGAACTGTTCCTCAAGCGATGTGTCGTCGGCGGTTTCGACAGGGTTTTCGAGCTAAATCGGGTGTTCAGAAACGAAGGCGCCGATTCCACGCATTCTCCCGAATTCTCCATGCTCGAGACCTACCAGAGCTACGGAACCTATGACGATTCGGCGGTCATGACGCGCGAGCTTATTCAAGAGGTGGCCGACGAGGCGATCGGAACCAGACAACTACCGCTCCCGGACGGCAGCGTCTACGACATAGACGGAGAATGGGCTTCCATACAAATGTATCCGTCGCTCTCCGTGGCGCTCGGAGAAGAGGTCACGCCGCAGACCTCGGTTGAGCGGCTCTGGGCCATCGCGGACGGGCTCGGCGTCGAGTTACCCCGCGACCGCGGCTACGGGCACGGCAAGCTGGTCGAAGAACTGTGGGAGCACGCGGTGGGCAACGCCCTGAGCGCGCCGACCTTCGTCAAGGATTTCCCTGTCGAGACAACGCCTTTGACTCGGCAGCACCGCAGCATCGCGGGCGTCACCGAGAAGTGGGACCTGTACCTGCGTGGCGTCGAGCTGGCAACCGGTTATTCCGAACTGAACGATCCGGTGGTCCAGCGCGAACGGTTCGCCGCCCAGGCGCGCGCCGCGGACGCCGGTGACGACGAGGCCATGGCGCTGGACGAAGACTTCTTGGCGGCACTCGAGTATGGGATGCCGCCGTGCACCGGAACGGGAATGGGTATCGATCGGTTGTTGATGTCTTTGACCGGATTGTCAATTCGGGAGACAGTTTTGTTCCCGATTGTCCGACCGCACTCGTAGCTGAAACTCGAACTGTGCGTCGTCCTGACGGATTGAGTATGCTTCCTTGCTATGGCAGATTGGTGGCGGGGAGGTTCGCCCAATCTACTGGTAACTGCTCAGGACGAAACGCGAGGGTAAGCTAATGGCGAAAAAAGTGACGGTCACGTTGGTCGATGATTTCGACGGTGCCGGCGCAGCTGACGAAACAGTCGAATTCGGGCTTGACGGGGTGACCTATGAGATCGATCTTTCGTCCAAGAATGCGACGAAACTGCGCAACGATCTGAAGCAATGGGTGGCGGCCGGCCGGCGGGTCGGTGGCAGGCGCCGCGGGCGTTCCGGCACCGGGCGAGGCCGCGGGGCGATCGATCGCGAGCAGAGCGCCGCGATCCGCGAATGGGCTCGCCGCAACGGACACAACGTCTCCACTCGAGGCCGCATCCCGGCCGACGTCATCGACGCCTTCCACGCGGCAACCTGACGGACACGCTGACCGGCGCCCGGGCCCTCGCGGTCCGGGCGCGGTTTGTTTGTCCTTTCGCTGGCGGCGAAAACATCACCGCCGTTCGAAGGAAACGAAAAGGCAGCCTCCCGCGTTTGTTCAGTTACGGCGCTGCTGAGACAAGAAGTCACAGGGGATTTGGTGCGTAACGCCGGGCGCGCCTCGAGGTCCGAACGAACCGCAAGGTTAGGCCCCCTGGCAGGCCGACCATTACAGTGGATGGCAGGTACGCGAGACTGGTCCCACTGGCCGGTAACGAGGTTGTACCGATGGTGAGGGAGAGCAGGTAACCACCGATGTTCGAAAGATTTACCGACCGTGCCCGCAGGGTCGTCGTCCTGGCGCAAGAAGAGGCCCGGATGCTCAACCACAACTACATCGGCACCGAGCACATCCTGTTGGGTTTGATCCACGAGGGCGAGGGCGTCGCAGCGAAGTCGCTGGAGTCGCTGGGGATCTCGCTCGAGGGCGTCCGCAGCCAGGTCGAGGAGATCATCGGCCAGGGTCAGCAGGCGCCGTCGGGGCACATCCCCTTTACGCCTCGTGCGAAGAAGGTTTTGGAGCTGAGCCTGCGCGAGGCGCTGCAGCTCGGCCACAACTACATCGGCACCGAGCACATTCTGCTGGGTCTCATCCGGGAGGGTGAGGGCGTCGCCGCCCAGGTGCTGGTCAAGTTGGGTGCCGAGCTGACCCGCGTGCGTCAGCAGGTCATCCAGCTGCTGAGCGGCTACCAGGGCAAGGAGGCCGCGGAGGCCGGCACCGGTGGCCGCGGCGGCGAGTCGGGCAGCCCGTCGACGTCGCTGGTCCTCGACCAGTTCGGCCGCAACCTGACGGCCGCCGCGATGGAGGGCAAGCTAGACCCGGTCATCGGCCGCGAGAAGGAAATCGAGCGGGTGATGCAGGTCCTGAGCCGGCGCACCAAGAACAACCCGGTGCTGATCGGCGAGCCCGGCGTCGGCAAGACCGCCGTCGTCGAGGGCCTGGCGCAGGCCATCGTGCACGGCCAGGTTCCGGAGACGCTGAAGGACAAGCAGCTCTACACCCTCGACCTGGGTTCGCTGGTCGCGGGCTCGCGCTACCGCGGTGACTTCGAGGAGCGCCTGAAGAAGGTGCTCAAGGAGATCAACACCCGCGGCGACATCATCCTGTTCATCGACGAGCTGCACACGCTGGTCGGTGCCGGTGCCGCCGAGGGCGCGATCGACGCCGCCTCGATCCTGAAGCCGAAGCTGGCCCGCGGCGAGCTGCAGACCATCGGCGCCACCACCCTCGACGAGTACCGCAAGTACATCGAGAAGGATGCCGCCCTCGAGCGGCGCTTCCAGCCCGTGCAGGTGGGCGAGCCGACGGTGGAGCACACGATCGAGATCCTCAAGGGCCTGCGGGACCGCTACGAGGCGCACCACCGGGTGTCCATCACCGACTCGGCGATGGTCGCCGCCGCCACGCTGGCCGACCGGTACATCAACGACCGGTTCCTGCCCGACAAGGCGATCGACCTGATCGACGAGGCGGGCGCCCGCATGCGGATCCGACGGATGACCGCTCCGCCAGACCTGCGCGAGTTCGACGAGAAGATCGCCGACGCGCGCCGGGAGAAGGAATCGGCGATCGACGCCCAGGACTTCGAGAAGGCGGCCAGCCTCCGCGATCGGGAGAAGCAGCTGGTGGCCCAGCGGTCCGAGCGCGAGAAGCAGTGGCGCTCCGGCGACCTCGACGTGGTCGCCGAGGTGGACGACGAGCAGATCGCCGAGGTGCTCGGCAACTGGACCGGCATCCCCGTGTTCAAGCTCACCGAGGCCGAGACCACCCGCCTGCTGCGGATGGAGGACGAGCTGCACAAGCGGATCATCGGCCAGGAGGACGCCGTCAAGGCGGTCTCCAAGGCGATCCGCCGCACCCGCGCCGGGCTGAAGGACCCCAAGCGCCCGTCGGGTTCGTTCATCTTCGCCGGCCCGTCCGGTGTCGGTAAGACCGAGCTGTCGAAGGCGCTGGCCAACTTCCTGTTCGGCGACGACGACGCGCTCATCCAGATCGACATGGGCGAGTTCCACGACCGGTTCACCGCGTCGCGGCTCTTCGGTGCCCCTCCCGGGTACGTCGGCTACGAGGAGGGTGGCCAGCTCACCGAGAAGGTGCGGCGCAAGCCGTTCTCGGTGGTGCTGTTCGACGAGATCGAGAAGGCGCACCAGGAGATCTACAACAGCCTCTTGCAGGTTCTCGAGGACGGCCGGCTCACCGACGGGCAGGGCCGCACGGTTGACTTCAAGAACACCGTGCTGATCTTCACCTCGAACCTCGGCACCGGCGACATCTCGAAGCCGGTCGGCCTGGGCTTCACCCAGGGCGGCGGTGAGAACAACTACGAGCGGATGAAGCAGAAGGTCAACGACGAGCTGAAGAAGCACTTCCGCCCGGAGTTCCTCAACCGCATCGACGACATCATCGTCTTCCACCAGCTGACCAAGGACGAGATCATCAAGATGGTCGACCTCATGATCAGCCGGGTCGCCAACCAGCTGAAGGCCAAGGACATGGCCCTCGAGCTGACCGACAAGGCGAAGTCGTTGCTGGCCAAGCGTGGCTTCGACCCAGTGCTGGGTGCCCGCCCGCTGCGGCGCACCATCCAGCGCGAGATCGAGGACCAGCTCTCGGAGAAGATCCTCTTCGAGGAGGTCGGGCCCGGCCAGGTCGTCACGGTCGACGTCGACAACTGGGACGGCGAGGGCAGCGGCGAGGACGTGGTGTTCACGTTCACGGGAACCCGCAAGCCGCCGGCCGAGCCGGACCTGGCGAAGGCGGGGGCGCACAGCGCCGACCCGCAGTAACAGTCACCAACGGGCGGGCGGTAGTCGCGACTGCGACTGCCGCCCGTTTTCCGTCGGCCACCGTCTACACTGACCTTTGCCATACGGGTAACGGAATCTGGTGAAATTCCAGAACGGTCGCGCCACTGTCCACAGTCAGACCCGAAGCCCGTCATCCCAACCGGGGCGCGATATCCCCAGAAGGAGCCGACGGTGTCCAACCGCCAGAACATCGCCCGCATTCGACCCCTGGATCTCTCGACGGCAAGCGCCGCGCTGTGGCTGTCGGTGACCGCCTTCCTGGCGCTGCTGGCGCTCTACGTCGTCGGCCTGGAGCACGGCGCCGTATCCCTGGTAGGGGGCGACGCGAGCGTGCACGAATTCCTGCACGACGCACGGCACCTGCTCGGTTTCCCCTGCCACTGACCCCGGCATGGAGAAACGCCTGATCGGGCGCGGCCTACTGGCCGGCGCCCTCGGCGCGGTGGCGGCGTTCGTCTTCGCCCGGCTGTGCGCCGAACCCGTCATCGGTCGTGCCATCGCGTACGAGGACGGCCGGGTCGACGCCGAGGACGCACGCGGCGTCCATGAGCACGGCGCCGAATTGTTCAGCCGCGGGGTCCAGGCCAACGCCGGCCTCGGTTTCGGGATGCTGATTTTCGGCATCGCGATGGGCGCCCTGTTTGCCGTCCTGTTCTGCGTGGCGTACGCGCGGACGAAGTCGGTTGCGCCGCAGTCCCTTTCGGTGCTGTTGGCGGGGGGTGCGTTCGGCGCGGTGTACCTGATGCCGTTCGCGAAGTACCCGCCGAACCCGCCGGCGGTGGGTCAGGCCGACACCATCGGGGCCCGCACCGGTTGGTATCTGGCGGCGATGCTGGTCTCGGTGGCGCTGGCGATCACCGCGGTGTGGTTGGCGCGGCGCCTTACCGAGCGCCTCGGCGGGTGGCGGGCGGCGTTGCTCACGGCGGGGGCATACCTCGTCGCGATCGTCGTCGCGATGGCCGCGCTGCCGCCCGTGGACGAGACGCCGCAGCCAATGCGCGACGCGTCGGGCGCGATCGTGTATCCGGGTTTCCCGGCCGACGTGCTTTACGAGTTCAGGCTCGTCGCTCTGGCCACGCAGCTGATCCTCTGGGCGACCATCGGCGTGGTCTTCGCCGCGCTGGCCGGCCGGCTGCTGCGGGACCGGGTGCCGAGCCTCAACGCGTGACCGAGGTGTTGCGGCTGACGCTGGTCTCGCATGCCGTGACCGACGCCATGGTCGCCGAGCGATTCCCGCTGGACGAACCGCTGAACGCCATCGGCCGCAGGCAGGTTGAGGCGATGGCCGGGTTCGATTCCCAGGGCCTGACCGCCGCCAAGGTGCGCCAGTTCGCCGGGCCGGAGCAGCGCGCCTACCAGACCGCCAAATTGCTGGGCCTGCAGGCGGCGACGGAGCCGCGGCTGGCCGACCTGGACTGCGGGCGGTGGCGCGGGGAGGCGCTCTGGTCCCTCCCGCCCGGGGAGCTGGCGGTGTGGCTCACCGAACCGGACCACGCGCCGCATGGCGGCGAGTCGATCGTCGGCCTCGTCGAACGGGTGGCCGGATGGCTGAAATCGTTGACGGACAACCCCTTACGCACAGTGGCTGTGACGCATCCCGCGGTGGTGCGGGCCGCGATCCTGGTGGCGCTCGACATCCCCGCGCAATCGTTCTGGCGCATCGACGTCGCCCCGGTCAGTCGCATCGTGCTGCATTTCCGCAGGCACCGCTGGACGCTGCGGATGTAGCGATCAGCGCGGCACGGTGAGCGCGAAGAAGAGCGTCACGTCGGGCTCGGATTTGGGCGGCCGGGTTTTTGTCGGACCTCGCTGCGATGATCGGGTTATGTCGTTGACCGCTTCTCCTGCCGGGGTGGTGAGTCCCGCTGATCGGCTGGATGTGTTGTTCGGCGAGTTGGCGGAGTTGGCCGGTCAGCGTAACGCGATCGATGGGCGCATCGTGGAGATCGTCGCCGAGCTGGATCGCGACGAGCTCTGCGGCGCCACGGGGGCGCGGTCGGTCGCGGCGTTGGTGGCCTGGAAGCTGGGGGTGTCAGCG
Organism: Mycobacterium sp. 050134; assembly: GCF_036409085.1. Lineage (NCBI taxonomy): Bacteria > Bacillati > Actinomycetota > Actinomycetes > Mycobacteriales > Mycobacteriaceae > Mycobacterium > Mycobacterium sp. 050134. The sequence goes on along the minus strand of NZ_JAZGLV010000008.1, from coordinate 75,673 downwards.
GCCAACGGCCACACGATTGCTGACGTGGCGCGCCGGGTTGAGGAGTTTCCGCGCTGCGCCCAGGGCCTGCGCGAGGGCCGGCTGTCGCTGGATCAGGTCGGCGTCATCGCCGCCCGCGCCGGTTCGGGATCTGATGCGCACTACGCGCAGCTCGCCCAGGTGGCCACGGTGTCCCAGTTGCGCACCGCGGTCAAGCTGGAGCCCCGTCCCGACCCCGATCCTCGGCCCCAGCCACAACCGGCGATCACCAAGACCTGTAGCGAGGACGTCACCTGCTGGCGGATCACCCTTCCGCACCTGGACGCCGCCAAGTTCGACACCGCGCTGGCCGCTCACCGCGACGCCCTGATCGCCGAATGGCAACACGACCACGGCGAGCGCGCCTCGGATACCGCTCCGCCAGTACCGGGCACCCTGGAGGCGTTTCTGCGTCTAGTCGAGGCGGGCTGGGACGCCGAGGCCACCCGCCGCCCGCACGGCCACCACACCACCGTGGTGGTGCACCTCGACGTCGAACAGCGGGCGGCTGCGCTGCATCTGGGCCCCCTGCTCGGCGACGCCGAACGCCGCTACCTGACATGTGATGCCAGCTGTGAGGTCTGGTTCGAACGACACGGTGAGCCGATCGGCACCGGCCGCACCACCCGGGTGATCTCCCGGCGGCTGCGCCGCGCCCTCGAACACCGCCACCGCGCCTGCGCGGTGCCCGGCTGCGGCGCCACCCGCGGCCTACACGCCCACCACCTCCACCACTGGGAAGACGGCGGCCCCACCGAACTGGCCAACCTGGTCCTGGTCTGCCCCTTCCACCACCGACAACACCACCACGGCGCCATCACCATCACCGGACCCGCCACCGACCCGGTCGTTACCGACAGCACCGGGCGACCACTCAACGCCGGATCACTCGCGAGACCGCCCAACCTTCCCCCACCCGCCGTCGCGCCCTACCCCGGCCCCACCGGCGAACGCGCCAACTGGTGGTGGTACCAACCCTTCCAACCCCAACCACCACCAACCAACTAGCGGTCAGCGGCATCTTGTACCTTCACCTGTCCGCCGGCAGCGGTTTGACCGACACGTTCGGCGGCCGGCGTAGCCAAGCGGTGCAGACCGCGGACCAGTGAGCCACGCTGACGTAGCTGCCGGCTTCGCTGTGCGCGTATCCCGATCCGTCGGTCGTGCCGAACGGTGTGGTGGAAATCTTGGGGTGGGCGAGCAGCAACCCGGCCGGTGAAAGGTGCACCGCGTCAAAGGACGCCGCGATCCGCGCCCAGTCCGGGTATTTACGGCCGCCGAGCGCGATGGGATGCGCGTCGATCAGGCCAGCCCAATCGGGGGTCGAAATGGACCTCCCAGCGCGGGTTCTCGCGCCTGAGGTTCTCGCCGCAGAGGGTCCACGAGTCCTCACGCTCGGCGACGGGGGTAGGTGTCCGGAAAGCGCCGTCGGGCAACGAGCCCAACGGCTTTCGATTGCCGACTTTCGGTGGTGACAATTCAAACGACGGCAGTGCCGACAACGCCGCGCGGTGTCGTACGCGCGCAGCTCCGTTTCGTCCACGTTGAAGTCCAGCACCTCTAGACACCGATCGGAGTAGAGGTAACTACCAACGGACCCATTCGACGCCCGGATTACGTCCTCGGCGACACTCAACCCGCCGAATGACCGCATGTGCTCAACGGACAGGCGCCCGGGACGGTGTCCAGTAGCGATCAGCGCGGCGCTATGAGCGCGAAGGCCTGCTGGGCGATCTGCAGCATCCAGCTGGTCGCCGTGGGCCCGTGATCGCGAGGCCAGTTCAGCTGGAAGCTGACCGCCCAGGGCTGCTGCGTCTTGTCGACGGCGTACCAGCTGAACGTGAGGTCTCCCGGCAACCCACCGGCTTTCGCGCCGATGTACGGCCAGACGTTGCGGTCCAGCTGAATTCCCGACACGGTCGAGAGGATCTGCCTGACCGGTGCGGCCGCGCCGACGGCGTCGGCCTGCAGCGCCGCGTGCACCCGGCAGATGTCCCGTGCGTTGCCGTACCACTCCGCGCCGTAAGCGGAGGCCGGGGAGTGCGCGCGCGTCGGATCGGGATGGTACGGAGTCGAATCCGCCTCGTTCAGGAGCTGGGCCCGGACCTGCGGCGAACCCTGCTTCCACTGCTCGCGCAGGTCTGGCTCCCCCCAGCCGACCGAGAACAGCTCGTACATGGTGGGGAACGGCGTCATGCTTGCGGGGTCGTGGTGGCCGGCCGTGGCCAGGGCTTGTTCGATGGCGTGAGTGCCCATCCGCCCGATCAGCAGATCGGTGGCCATGTTGTCGCTCGTGGCGATCATCTTTTCGGCAGCCGTGCGGACCGAGACGTGTTCTCCCGCTTGCAATTCCAGGCCCGACGAGCCGACCGCCCGGCTCTTGTCGGTGACGGTCAGCTGGTCGTCCCAGGACACCGTGCCGCTGCGGACCGCGCCCGCCAGGGCGTGCAGCACGTACAGTTTGAAAATCGATGCCAGCGGCAGGGATTCGCCGGTATTGTTGCCCGCCACCGGGTCGCACTTGCCATCGTCTACCTTCGCGACCTGATAGGAGTAGCGGGCGCCCGTCTTGCTCAGCACCGCATCGATGTCGCTGAAGGACGAGATCTTGGGTGCTTGCGTGTCGACCTCGAACCGGTCGACCCGCCCCTCGTCGTCAGTGTGCAGCCGGATGCTCTGCCGTGCACCGTAGGAGGACGTGAGGTGCAACGTGGCCACGCTCGCGCTGAGATCGACGCTGTCGAGCTTGAACGGACGATCCCACCAAAGCCTTTCCATGCTGGTTTTCACCGGATCGACCATGGCGGGCGCCGCCAGGGTGCCGACTCCGACGGGACCGATCGGCCAGTCCGAGTTGAGCATCTCCAGCGTCTGCTGGGCCCGGATCCCCGGGGGCGTGGTGGGGTCGATCGGCCGCCCCGGGTTCGCGGCGTTCGCCCGCGGCGAAGGGTTGGGGGCGCATCCGGGCGCCAGGGCGACCACCACCGCGAGCGCGGCGCTCAACGCCAGCGCGCGGCGCCGGGCCGAGCGTCGGCTACTGAGCCTGCTTATTGCCGGCAACGTCCATCACGACCTCGAATTCCAGCAGCGATGCCCCGGTCGCCACCGGGTTGGCCCGCTCACCGGCATGCGCTTGAATGGCGGGCCCTTGCGCCCACGCCTGGAATGCCTCCTCGGACTGCCACTGAGTCACCACAAAGTAGCGGTTCTCGCCCTTGATCGGGCGCAGCAACTGGAACCCGAGGAAACCGGGCTGGTTGTCGACCGCGTGCGCCCGGTGTGCGAACCGCTTCTCCAGCTCGGGGCCGGCGTCGGCGGGCACTTCGATTGCGTTGATCTTCACCACAGGGGGCATTTCGCTAGGCTACCGCGCCGCACCGGCTCATTCACCGGCGGGCGGCCCGCGCAAGATGGAGCCATGGCCACCGATCTGTTGACCCGCCAGGGCGGGCAGGGCGAGCCATTGGTGCTGGTGCACGGCCTGATGGGGCGTGGGAGCACCTGGTCGCGCCAAATCCCGTGGCTGTCCCGGATGGGCACCGTCTATACCTACGACGCACCCTGGCACCGGGGCCGCGACGTCGACGACCCGCACCCAGTCAGCACCGAGCGGTTCGTGGCTGACCTGGCCGACGCGGTCGGCGGGCTGGGCGCACCGGTGCGCTTGGTCGGCCATTCGATGGGGGCCCTGCACTCGTGGTGCCTGGCCGCCGAGCGCCCCGACCTGGTGTCGGCGCTGGTGATCGAGGACATGGCCCCGGACTTTCGCGGCCGCACCACCGGTCCGTGGGAGCCGTGGCTGCATGCCCTCCCGGTCGAATTCGGCACCCCCGAGCGGGTGTTGGGCGAGTTCGGGCCCGTCGCGGGGCGGTACTTCCTCGAGGCGTTCGACCGCACGGCCACCGGTTGGCGGCTGCACGGTCAGACCTCGCGGTGGATCGAGATCGCCGCCGAGTGGGGCACGAGGGACTACTGGGCGCACTGGCGCGCGGTGCGCGCACCGGCGCTCCTCATCGAGGCGGGAAACACGGTGACACCGCCGGGCCAGATGCGGCTGATGGCCGAAAGTGGCTGCGGTACCGCGTATCTACGCGCCGGCGACGCGGGCCACCTGATTCACGACGAGGCGCCCCAGGTCTACCGCGAGGCCGTCGAATCGTTCCTCGGGGGTCCGGCCGGCCGCGCCTGACCGTTCATGTGCCCAACGTCATATGGGGCCATTCGCGCCACGTCGGCGCCGCTCAGGCGGCATGACCCGGTGCGGCATGGTGCCCGTCGGGGGCGTTCCGACACAACCGCGTGCGGATCACCCAATGACTTGATAAATTCTTCAATTGTTCGAACGTAGAAACGTTGCAATCTTCAGGAGTCTGGGTCGTGTCCGAGCCGCTGTACAAGCTGAAGGCAGAGTTCTTCAAGACGCTAGGGCATCCGGCGCGAATTCGGATCCTCGAACTGCTGGTTACGGGGGAGAAGTCGGTCGCCGAGCTGCTGCCCGAGGTCGGCCTCGAATCCTCCAACCTGTCCCAGCAGCTGGGCGTCCTGCGCCGGGCCGGTGTCGTCGACGCGCTCAGGGACGGCAACACGGTCATCTACTCGATCGCCTCACCGGACATCGCCGAACTGCTGATGGTGGCTCGCAAGGTCCTCACCGGGGTGCTCAGCGACCGCGTCGCGATGCTGGAGGACCTGCGCGCCGGGGGAGCGGGGTAGCGCGCATGGGCTGGATAGGCAAGGTGTTCAGGGTCGGCCGAATCGCGGAACCCGCGCCTACCCCTGGGCCGCGCACGGTGGAACCGATTGCCGGAGTGAAGGGTTCGCTGCAGGTCCGCCACGTCGACGCGGGATCGTGCAACGGGTGCGAGCTGGAGATCTCGGGTGCGTTCGGTCCGGTCTATGACGCCGAGCGATTCGGAGTGCGACTGGTGGCTTCGCCACGCCATGCGGACGCGTTATTGGTGACCGGCATCGTGACCCGGAACATGGCGGGCCCGCTGCGGACCACGCTCGAGGCGACCCCACGCCCGCGGCGGGTGATCGCGTGCGGGGACTGCGCGGTGAACGGCGGTGTCTTCAGGGACGGCTATGGAGTGGTCGGTGCGGCGAGCGAGGTGGTACCCGTCGATCTGGAGATTCCCGGGTGCCCGCCGACCCCAGCCCAGATCGTCGAAGCCCTCAGATCGGTGACGGGTAAGTGAGTACCACCGTCGTCGCCGGTGCGTCGCCGGCGCCGGTGACGCTGCCGTCCCGGGACTTACGCCCGTCCCTCGCGGGCGCGTTGACCACGCTGGTTGGTGCGGGCGGCGTCGCGCTGGGCGCGCTGGCCATGTTTCGACCGTTCCGACCGGTCCGCATCGGCTGGCTTGTTCCCCTCACCGGGGTCCAGCTGGACCTGGACACGCTGGGTGGCTTCTTCATGGCACTGGCCGGGGCGGTCAGCGTCGCGGTCGGGATCTACGTGATCGGATACGGCCGGCACGGGCATCTGAGCCGGGCAACGCTGGCGTTGCTACCGGCGTTCGCTGCGGCGATGCTGCTGGTGCCCGCGGCCGGCTCGATCACCACCTTCCTGTTGGCCTGGGAGCTGATGGCGGTCGCATCGCTGCTGTTGGTGCTGGACGACCACGGCCGCCCCGAGGTCCGCTCCGCCGCCCTCGTCTACGCGGTGATGACCCAGCTGGGGTTTGCGGCGATCATGGTCGGGCTCATGGTCCTCGCGGCGGCCGGGGGGGCCGACCGCTTCGCCGACCTGCACCCCATCGCGGCCGGCGCGCGCGCCGCGGTGTTCGTGCTGACGGTGGCCGGATTCGGCTCGAAGGCCGGCTTGGTGCCGTTGCACGCCTGGTTGCCCCGCGCCCACCCCGAGGCGCCCAGTCCGGTGTCCGCCCTGATGAGCGCGGCGATGGTCGCCCTTGGTGTCTACGGCATCTGCCGGTTCGATATGCAGCTCCTGGGGCCGGGTCCGCGCTGGTGGGGCCTCGTCCTGATGTTGGCCGGCGGTATCTCGGCCCTCTACGGAGTGGTACAGGCATCGGTCGCCACGGATCTCAAGCGGCTGCTTGCATACTCGACGACCGAGAACCTCGGGTTGGTGACGCTCGCGCTGGGAGCCGCAACCTTGTTCGCGGCCTCGGGGGCGCCCGCCCAGGCGACGATCGCCGCGACCGCGGCGCTGCTCCACCTCGTTGCGCACGCCGCGTTCAAGGGCCTCGGCTTCCTGGCCGCGGGAGCGGTGGTCGCCCGGACCGGCGTGCGCGACCTCGACGGCCTGGGCGGCCTGGCCCGCCGGATGCCGGGGACCACCACCCTGTTCGGGGTGGCCGCGCTCGGGGCGTGTGGGCTTCCCCTCGGCGCCGGGTTTGTCGGCGAGTGGCTGCTGGTGCAGTCGCTGATCCACACCGCACCCGGCCACGACACCGTCCTCGCCCTAACGACTCCGCTTGCGGTCGGTGCGGTCGCACTCACCACCGGATTGGGGGTGGCGGCGATGGTCAAGGCCTTCGGGATCGGATTCCTGGCACGGCCGCGCAGCCCGGAAGCCGCCGGGGCCCGCGAGGCGTCGGGCAGCATGCTGGCGGGCATGACCATCGCGGGCGCCGCCTGCCTGGTGCTGGCCGTCGCGCCGTCGGTCCTCGCGCCGGCCCTGCACCGAGTCGCTGCGGCGCTGCCGGCATCCCGCGCCGTGCCCTTCGCCGAATTCGGTGCGGTGGTACGACTCCCGATGCTGCAGGGCTCGGTCGCGCCCGGGTTGATCGCCGGCGGGGTTTGCGTGGCAGCGCTGGCAGTCGCGGTGCCGGCGCGCTGGCGCCGCAGGCATCGCCCGCCCGACATCGAGGGGCCGCTATGGGCTTGTGGCGCGGATGATCTCACCACGCGCATGGAGTACACGGCCACCTCGTTCGGGGAGCCGCTGCAGAGAATCTTCGACGACGTCCTGCGTCCCGACACCGACGTCGAGGTCGATCACCTCACCGAGTCGCGGTACCTGGCCGACAAGGTCGTCTACCGCACCCGGATCGCCGACGCCATCGAGGAACGCCTCTATGCCCCGGTGCTCGCGGCGGTGGCGGCCGCCGCCGCGGTCGTGCGGCGCGCCCACACCGGCAGCGTGCACCTATACCTGGCGTACGGTGCGCTCGGGGTGCTGATCGTGCTGGTGGTGGCCCGATGAGCGTGCTGTCCTATCTCGCGGGCGCGGTGCAGATCGGCACGGTGACCGCCGGTGCGCCGCTAGTGGTGGGCCTGACCCGGCAGGTGCACGCGCGGTGGGAGGGCCGCGCCGGTGCCGGCGTACTGCAGCCGTGGCGCGACCTACTCAAACAGCTTGGCAAGCAACGGATCACGCCGGAGGGGACGACGGCGGTGTTCGCGGCCGCGCCGTTTGTCGTCGCCGGATCCACCCTGTTGATCGCCGCCATCGCGCCACTCGTCGCCACCGGCTCGCCGCTGGACGCCGGCGCCGACCTGTTCGCCGTCGTCGGGCTGCTGTTCCTGGGCACGGTCGCGCTCACCCTGGCTGGCATCGACACCGGCACCTCGTTCGGCGGCATGGGCGCCAGCCGCGAGATCACGATCGCCGCGCTGGTCGAACCCACAATTCTGCTCGCTGTGTTCGCGCTGTCCATTCCGGCCGGATCGGCCAATCTCGGTGCCCTGGTGGCGCATACGATCACCCACCCCGGCCAGGTAGTGTCGCTCGTCGCCGTGCTGGCGTTCGCCGCCTTGGTCATCGTGATCGTCGCCGAGACCGGGCGGCTGCCGGTGGACAATCCGGCCACCCACCTCGAACTGACGATGATCCACGAGGCGATGGTCCTCGAGTACTCCGGCCCGCGGCTCGCGCTGATCGAATGGGCGGCGGGCATGCGGTTGACAGTACTGCTCGCGCTGCTGGCAAACCTGTTCGCGCCGTGGGGAATCGCGGGCGGCAACCCCGGCGTCGTCGACATCGCCGTCGGCGTCGGCGCCCTGGCCGCCAAGGTGGCCGGGCTGGCGGTCCTGTTGGCGACCGCCGAGGTGTTCGTCGCCAAGCTGCGCCTGTTCCGGGTTCCCGAGTTGCTGGCGGGTTCGTTTCTGCTGGCGCTGCTCGCCGTCACGGCGGCCAACTTCTTCACGGTGCCGGCATGACGCACGACACCTTCGCCGTACTCGTCGACCTCGCCGCCGGCGGCCTGATCCTGGCCGCAGTGCTGATCGTCTGGCGTCGGGACCTGCGCGCCATCAACCGCCTGCTGGCGGGCCAGGGCGTGGCGCTTGCCGCCATCCCGATCCTGCGGGGGGTGTACGACGGTGACCGCGCTCTCGTCGCGGTCGGTGTTGCCGTGCTGGTGCTGCGCGCCGCGATCCTCCCTCGACTGCTGGGCCGCGTACTGGGGTCCGGCCCCCAAGCCCACCGCGAGGCCACCCCGCTGGTGAACACGGCGACGTCACTGCTCGTCACCGGCGTGTTGACGCTCGCCGCGTTCGCCGCGGCCCGCCCCGTGGTGAATCTCCAGCCGGCGGCCTCGACCAACGCCGTTCCGGCCGCGCTCGCGGTGGTGCTGATCGCCCTGTTGGTCATGGTGACGCGGCGGCACGCCCTGTCACAGGCCGCGGGATTCCTCATGCTGGACAACGGGATTGCGGCCACCGCGTTCCTGCTGACCGCCGGTGTGCCGCTGGTCGTGGAGCTCGGCGCCTCCCTGGACGTGCTGTTCGCGGTCATCGTGATCGGCATCTTGACCGGTCGGCTATCGCGCACCTTCGGCGGTGCGGACCTGGACGCCCTACAGGAGTTGCACGACTGATGACCGGTTTACTACTGGCCGCCATTCTCGCGCCGATCGGCGCGTCGATCGGCATGCTGATCGTCGGGTGGCGCCGGTCTACCGCGACGCTGATCGTCCTGTCGTCGCTCACGGTGCTCGGTTGCGGCGCCGCCCTGGGCCTTCGTGCCGGCTCGCGGCCGCAGTTTGCGCTGGGCGGGTTGCTGCGGGTCGACGCGCTGACCGTCACCATGCTGATCGTGATCGGAGTCGTTGCCACGCTTGCTACTTGGGCCAGCATCGGCTACCTGGAGACCGAACTTGCGCATGGCCATACCGATATGAGCGGGGCGCGGGTCTACGGGGCCCTGACTGCGGGCTTCCTGGCCGCGATGGTGGTGGCGGTGTGCGCCAACAACATCGGCGTCATCTGGGTCGCGATAGAAGCCACCACGGTGATCACCGCGTTCCTCGTCGGACACCGGCGTACCCGCGGGGCGCTCGAAGCCACCTGGAAGTACGTCGTGATCTGTTCGGTGGGCATCGCGATCGCGTTCCTGGGCACGGTCCTGCTGTACTACGCCGCGGAGCATGCCGGCGCGCCGCCCGGGGCGGCCCTGAACCTGGACGTCTTGTCGGCACGCGCGCGCGGACTCGATCCCGGCACGGCCCGGCTGGCGGGCGGCCTGCTGCTGATCGGCTACGGCGCCAAGGCCGGGCTCTTCCCGTTCCACACCTGGTTGGCCGATGCCCACAGCCAGGCCCCGGCCCCCGTTTCGGCGCTGATGAGCGGGGTGCTGCTGGCGGTCGCGTTTTCGGAGTTGATCCGCATCAAACCGATCATCGACGCGGCCACCGGCCCCACCTTCCTGCGGTCAGGGCTGTTGGTGGTGGGGTTGGCCACCCTGGCCATCGCGGCCCTGATGCTCACCGTGGCCACGGACATCAAGCGCATGCTCGCCTACTCCTCGATGGAGAACATGGGCCTGATCGCGATCGCCGCGGCCGCCGGCACGGCCCCGGCGATCGCCGCGCTGCTGCTGCACGTGCTCGCTCACGGGCTCGGCAAGACGATCCTGTTCGTGACGAGCGGCCAACTCCAATCCGCGCACGACTCCACTGCGATCGCGGACATCACCGCCGTGCTGAGGCGCTCCCGCGTGCTCGGCCTTTCGCTCGCCGTCGGGGTGATAGTGCTGCTCGGCATGCCCCCGTTCGCGTTGTTCGCCAGCGAGCTGGCCATAGTGCGCTCGCTGGCCGATGCCAGGCTCACCTGGGCCCTGGCGGTGGGCGTCGTGCTGATCGCGACCGCGTTTGCGGCCTTGGCGCGCAACTCGGGCCGGATGCTGCTGGGCGGTCCGGCCACCGCGCCCTCGATCGTGGTGCCGCGCACCGTGGCCGCGGCCCTGTTGGCCGGCGTTGCGGCATCGATCGCCCTCGGGATCACCGCCGGCCCCTTGACGGGCCTGTTCACCGCCGCGGCGGGCGCGCTCGGGGTTTCGCCATGAGCTGCGACTGGACGCATCATCGGGTAACGCAGGACGGGCTGGCCGACACGGCAGAGGAGCTGCTGGGCAGCGGATTCCGTCTGGCCCTGGTTGCCGCCCACGACGACGACGGTGCGTTGCGCATCGTCTATCTCTTCCTCGCCGGCCACCCCGATCGGCGAGTGGAGCTGGAATGCGTCGTGCCCGGCAACGACCCGGCGGTGCGGTCGCTGGCGTATCTGTCCTTTCCGGCCGGCAGGTTCGAACGCGAAATGGCGGACCTGTACGGGATCCGCGCAATCGGTCATCCCAAGATGCGCCGATTGGTCCGGCACGCGCACTGGCCGGAGGAGTGGTATCCGATGCGCGAGAACGTTGTTGCGCCAACCAGATTCGATGGACCCGGTCGGTTTCCGTTTATTCCCGTCGAGGGGCCCGGCGTGTACGAGATCCCGGTTGGACCGGTGCACGCCGGCCTGATCGAGCCCGGCCATTTCCGGTTTTCCGTGGCCGGCGAAACGGTGCTGCGCCTCAAGGCCCGGCTGTGGTTCGTGCACCGCGGCCTGGAGAAGCTCTTCCACGGCCGCCCGGCGGGCGAAGCGCTGGATCTCGCCGAGCGCATCAGCGGCGACACCTCCGTGGCGCACGCGCTCGCCCACACCCTCGCGATCGAAGACGCGCTCGGCATCCGGCCGCCCGATCCCGTGCACCGGCTGCGGGCATTGCTCGTCGAACTCGAACGGCTGTACAACCACGCCACCGATCTGGGCGCGCTGGCCAACGATGTCGGATACGCCCTGGCGAACTCGCACGCACAGCGCATCCGTGAGCGGCTGCTTCGACTCAACGCGGGGGTCACCGGCCACCGGTTGTTGCGCGGCGCCGTCCGGCCGGGCGGTGTCGCGTTGCGGGCGCTGCCCGACGCGGTTGAGTTGCAATCCATTGCGGCCGATGTCGCCGAGGTGGCCGCACTGACGCTGCGCAACACCGTGGTACTCGACCGGTTCGCCGGCACGGCCGTTCTGCGCGCCGACGACGCCCACGCCCTGGGGTGCCTGGGCTATGTCGCCCGTGCCAGCGGCCTGTGCACCGACGCCCGGATCGACCATCCGACGACCGCATTGCCCGTCACCGAGATCGGCGGCGCCGGCGGCGACGTCCTGGCTCGCTACACGGTACGTCGAGACGAATACGCGGCCTCCACCGAGTTGGCCTGCCATCTCATCCAAGCGCACACGGGCCCAACGGATTACGCCACACCCCTGCCTTCGGCGCCCGCGGCGCGGAGCGGAATCGGCATCGTGGAGGGCTGGCGCGGCACCATCGTCCACCGCGTCGAGCTCGATGCCGCCGGCCGGATCACTCGCGCCAAGATCGTCGATCCGTCCTGGTTCAACTGGCCGGCGCTCGCCGTCGCGATGGCCGACACGATCGTCCCGGACTTCCCGCTGGCCAACAAGAGCTTCAACCAGTCCTACGCGGGCAACGACCTCTGAGGAGCGCCGGGCTACCCCTCGCCGGCCAGGGCGAACCGGCCGTCGACCGTCTGGGTCACCAAGCCGTCGGCAAGCAACGAATACAGGGCGCGGTCTCGCTGCGCCGTGTCGGTCAGCCACGCCACATCCAGTTCGGCGCGGGTAACCGGAGAGTCTTTGTCGCGCAACACATCTAGCAGTCGGCCGCGGACCTGGCGGTCCGTCCCGGCGTAGGTCTGCGCGCGCCGCGCCGGACCCTGCGCCGCGGGGAAGCCCGCCTCCCGCCAGGCGCATTCGCGCAGCGGGCACAGCCCGCATCGGGGCGCGCGCGCCGTGCACACCGTCGCGCCCAACTCCATCAGGGCCACCGAGAATCGGGGCGCCGTCTCGTCGCTCGGGAGCAGCGCCATGACGTCGGCGTGGTCGCGCACCGCCGACGGTGACCCCGCGTCGGCTAGCCCATGGACGACGCGCGCAACCACGCGGCGAACGTTGGTGTCCACCACCGGAACCCGCCGCCGGTAGGCGAAGCACGCCACGGCCCGCGCGGTGTAGCTGCCCACGCCGGGCAGCGTCAGCAGCACGTCGACGTCATCGGGGACGACATCGTCGTGCTCATGTGCGATGACGGTCGCGCACTCGTGCAGGCGTTTGGCGCGCCTGGGGTAGCCGAGCTTGCCCCAGGCGCGCAGCACGTCGGCGGCGCTGGCAGCGGCCGTGGCCGACGGGGTCGGCCAGCGTCGCACCCAATCCGGCCAGATCGGCAGCACCCGCGACACCGGCGTCTGTTGCAACATGAACTCGCTGACCAGGATTTGCCACGCGCTGACGCCGGGCGATCGCCAGGGCAGGTCGCGTCGCGACCGGTCATACCAGCCCAGCAACTCCGCGACCGAAACATTTGGTCGTCCGTTCACCGCGGTCTGCGGCATGATGTCAGCCATGCCTAACACCAGTCCGGTAACCGCGTGGAAAGCACTCAAAGAGGGTAACGAGCGATTCGTCGCCGGGAAGCCCCAGCATCCGAGCCAGAGCGTCCAGCATCGGGCCAGTCTGGCCGCCGGGCAGAAGCCCACCGCGGTCGTGTTCGGTTGCGCCGACAGCCGGGTGGCCGCCGAGCTGATCTTCGACCAGGGACTCGGGGACATGTTCGTGGTGCGCACCGCGGGTCAGGTGATCGACTCGGCAGTGCTGGGGTCGATCGAATTCGCCGTGACGGTTCTCGACGTGCCCCTGATCGTCGTGCTGGGCCACGACAGCTGCGGAGCCGTCAAGGCGGCCTTGGGGGCCATCGAGGATGGCGCCATCCCCGGCGGCTTCGTCCGGGACGTCGTCGAGCGGGTGGCGCCCTCGATCCTGATGGGCCGCCGCGACGGACTCAGCCGAGTCGACGAGTTCGAGGAGCGACACGTGCGTGAGACCGTGGCGCAGCTGACGTCGCGCTCGACGGCGATCGCGGAACGGGTGGCCGCCGGCACCCTGGCGCTGGCCGGCGTCACCTATCACCTGGCCGATGGCAAGGCCACCCTGGTCGACCGCGTGGGCGACATCGGCGAGTAGCGGGTCGCTGCGGGATCACCGCTCCTAACACGGAGGTTGGCCAGCAAACTCCGCGACACGCCGGGGAGGGTCGGACGAATCGGCGTGACCTGCCCTTACGCTGCGAATGTGCTGGATCTGGAACCGCGAGGCCCGCTACCTACGGAGATCTACTGGCGGCGCAGGGGCCTGGCCCTGGGCATCGCGGTGGTCGTCATCGGGGTCTTGGCCGCCGTCGTCGTCGCCGTCTTGAGCCACAACGCGGGGACTAGGCCCGCCAGTGTCGACAAGCCCAACACCGCCCAGGGCAAGGCCACGCCGCCGGCGCCGCAGGCGCCGCAGGGACCTCAGCCGCCGGGTCAGGAGGGCGTCACGCCGGTGCCGCCGCCGCAGGGGCTGAACCCGGAGTCGGTGACCCCGACCGCGGCGGTGCAGCCCCCGCCGGTGCTCAAAGAGGGCGACGACTGCCCCGACTCCACGCTGGCGGTCAAGGGGCTGACCAACGCGCCGCAGTACTTCATCGGTGACCAGCCGAAGTTCACCATGGTCGTCACGAACATCGGGTTGGTGTCGTGCAAGCGCGACGTCGGCGCCGCGGTGCTCGCCGCATACGTGTACTCCCTCGACAACAAGCGGCTGTGGTCCAACCTGGACTGCGCGCCGTCCAATGAGACGCTGGTCAAGACGTTCACCCCCGGGGAGCAGGTGACCACGGCGGTGACCTGGACCGGCATGGGTTCGGCGCCGCACTGCCCGCTGCCGCGGCCGGCGATTGGGCCGGGCACCTACAACCTGGTGGTCCAGCTGGGCAACCTGCGCTCGCTTCCGGTGCCGTTCATCCTCAACCAGCCGCCGCCTCCGCCGGGTCCGGCACCCGGCCCGGGTCAGCCGGCGATGGCGCCGCCGCCAGAGGCGCCGGGCTCCCCCGCGGGCTGATCCGCCTCAGCTGACGGAATCGGCGATCGTCGACTCCGCCAGCTGCGACAATCCCTCCCGCACGTGGCGGGCCCACATCGCGCCAATGCCGTCCACTGACTGCAGGTCGCTTGCGCTGGCGGCCAGCACGCCCTGCAGCGTGCCGAAGGTCCGCACCAGCAGGTCGACGTGGGCGAACTGCAGCCGTGGAATCCCGGCCATCGCGCGGTAGCCCCGCGGGCTCAGCGCCGAGTCCTGCGCCTCCGTCGTCGTCGGATAGCCGAAAACCTTTGCCAACGAAGTGAACTCGAGCAGCTCGGTGTCGGACAACGCGTCCAGCTCGTCCAGGGTGGCGGTCACTTGCGCCTCGGACAGCGGCTCCGGGCTGGCGTGGTAGTCGCGCACGATCAGCTCGCGGGCGATGTCGTTGCCGCCCAGCAGCTCGTCGAGCTGAAGCCGAAGCTGGCGGCCGTCGGTGCCCAGTTCGACCACGTCGTTGTCGATGACGAGTCCGATCCGCCGGACCAACTCCAGCCGCTGCACCACCGTCATCACGTCCCGCAGCGTGACGAAATCCTCGATCTCGGCGCGCGACAGCTGCCTGCTGACCTCGTCGAGCCTTATCTTGTACCGCTCCAGGGTCGCGATGGCCTGGTTGGCGCGCGAGAGGATGGTCGCCGAATCCGCCACCACGTGCCGCTCACCGCCGACGTAGACGGTGACCGTGTTCATCGAGTGGCTGACCGAGATCACCGGGTAACCCGTCTGGATCGCCGCCCGCTCGGCCGAGCGGTGGCGCGTCCCCGATTCGTCGGTAGGGATCGACGGGTCGGGGACCAGCTGCACGTTGGCCCGCACGATGCGGCTGCCGTCGGTGGACAGGACCACGGCGCCGTCCATCTTCGCGAGCTCCCGCAGCCGGGTGGGGGCGTAGCGGACGTCCAGGGTGAAGCCGCCGTCACAGATGGCCTCGACGTACTCGTCGTTGCCGAGCACGATCAGGGCGCCAGTACGGCCGCGGAGAATGCGTTCGAGGCCGTCGCGCAACCCGGTGCCCGGTGCCAGGCGGGCGATGGTCTCACGCAGCGTCGGACGGGTCACAGGGTGTCATTCTGCGGCCCCGGCGTGTCATGCGTCCAGCCGTCGCGGCGGTCGGCGATGTCTCGCACGTGCTGGAGCGCCACGGCGATGGTCGGCGCCCGCAGTGCCCGCATCCCGCTCGGGACGATCTCACGCCGGGGGTCGTCCCCGTCCGGGATCAGCGCGACGGTGAAGCCCTGCCGCGCCGCCTCGCCCAGCCGGCGCTCCATGCCGCTGACCCGGCGCAGGTCGCCCGCGAGCCCGACCTCGCCGATCATCACCGCCGTGGTGGGCAGCGCGAGGTTGGCGTAAGCGGAGGCCAACGCGACCGCCACGGCGAGGTCGGAGGACGGGTCGGTCAGCCGCATCCCGCCCACGGTGGACAGGTAGATGTCGTTGACGGTGAGGTTCAGCCGGCCGTGCTTTTCCAGCACCGCGGCGATCATCGCGGCCCGCGCGTGGTCGATGCCGCTGACGGCGCGGCGCGGTGACCCGCCCGCCGGGGTGGCGAGCAGCGCCTGCACCTCGCCGATCAGTGGTCGTTTCCCGTCCATCGTCACGGTGATCGCGGTGCCAGGGACGGGCACGGGCCGCTGATCGAGGAACAGGTTCGACGGGTCGGCCACGTCCTCGATCCCGTTGTCGTGCATGACGAAACAGCCGACCTCGTCGGCGGCGCCGAAGCGGTTCTTGAGCCCGCGGACCATCCGCACCGAGCCGTTGCGGTCGCCCTCGAAGTGCAGGACCACGTCGACGAGGTGTTCCAGCGAACGGGGCCCGGCGATCGCCCCGTCCTTGGTGACATGGCCGACGAGGATCAGCGCGACGCCCCTGGCCTTCACCGCGGCGGTGAGCGCGGCCGTGACCGCCCGCACCTGGGTCACGCCGCCCGCGACGCCGTCGGCCTCAGTGGTGGACATCGTCTGCACCGAGTCCACGATGACCAGCGCGGGCCCGACCGTCTCGATGTGGTTGAGCACCGTGTGCACGTCCGATTCAGCCGCCAGGTACACCTCGTCCCCGCCGCAGCCGACCCGGTCCGCGCGCAGCCGGATCTGGCCGGTGGACTCCTCGCCGGAGATATACAGCGCGCGCTGGCCGCGCTGCGCCCATCGATGCGCGACCTTGAGTAACAACGTCGACTTGCCCACGCCGGGGTCGCCGGCCAGCAGGGTGACCGAGCCGGGCACCACGCCACCGCCCAGCACCCGGTCGAGTTCTGCTATGCCCGTGGACCGGTGCCGGCTGGCGTCGGGCTCGATGGAGCTGATGGGGACGGCCCGCGCGGCCGAAGCCGGGTTCGAACGCCGCCCCGCGCCGACGGCGCTGAGCACCGCCACCTCGTCGACGCTGCCCCAGGTGCCGCATTCCAAACAGCGGCCCACCCACTTGGCCGTGAGGTGCCGACACTCCGAGCAGCGATATTGCGACCGTGCAGTTGCCACGTCATGACGGTATCGGGCCGGTGTGACAACACCGGCGTGACAGGCCGGTCAGATCGGCCGCGGCTGCGGCGACGGCCCAGCCGAGATGGGCACCTGCACGGTCGCCTGCCCGGCCTTTTCGAAGTTGAAGGTGAAGTTGTAGTTGAGCCCGTTGCTGATCGGCTTGCTCAGGTTGACGGTCGCTCTCACCGCGTTGTTCGAGTCGATCGGGCCCGGCGCCACCCGCTGGCCTTCCGGCGTGCCGATGAACAGCATCCCGGCCGGCGCCAGCCGGGCGTCCCCGCTGATGGTCACCGTGCCGATGTCGCTGGTGATGCCGACCAGCCTGTCCGGCTGATCGGGGGACTGGTTGACGGCGACCGCGATCAACTCGACGCTTCGGCCGGGCTGGAGGAAGTCGCTGGTCTGCACGGCCTGGATCCGGATGTCGCGGAGCGCCACGTTGTTGAAGGTGACCTTGTTGCCGTTGATCGCCGGCTCCTGGACGGCCATCTGGGAGACCTGGCCGGCCCCGCAACCGCTGAGCACGGCGGCGACCAACGCGACCAGGCCGATCTTGAAGCGGTTCACTTAGTGCCTCCTGCTAGGCCTCGCGCCGTCACGGGACAGCGGATCAACGCGGATCACATACGCAACTATGCAGAGTAGTAGGTACCCTCCGGCGGCGGTAGCTCAGGGCGCCAGACCCACTGCGACGGGCCGCCGGCGGGTCCGTCAGCGGTCTTCAGGCGGGACCCCCATGTCCTTCGGGCCGGCGCGTTGGTAAGCTGTTGTATTGCATGTCTTGCTCCGTCTGTCAACCCCTAGTTTGCGCGCGTAGTGCCCCTGACCTGCACTGTTGTTCCGCACGCGGCACGTTGACGTGTTAGAATGAAGTAACGAAAGGGGCTCGAATCACATGATCTTCAAGGTCGGCGACACCGTTGTCTACCCGCATCACGGTGCTGCGCTAGTCGAGGCGATTGAAACCCGGACCATCAAAGGGGAACAAAAAGAGTATCTCGTCTTGAAGGTGGCGCAGGGTGACCTGACCGTTCGAGTACCCGCCGACAACGCCGAATATGTCGGCGTCCGCGACGTCGTGGGCCAAGAAGGCCTCGACAAGGTTTTCCAGGTGTTGCGCGCTCCCCATACCGAGGAGCCGACGAACTGGTCGCGCCGCTACAAGGCCAACTTGGAGAAGCTCGCCTCGGGCGACGTGAACAAGGTCGCCGAGGTGGTTCGCGACCTGTGGCGCCGCGACCAGGAACGCGGGTTGTCCGCGGGTGAGAAGCGCATGCTGGCCAAGGCCCGGCAGATTCTGGTCGGTGAGCTGGCCCTGGCCGAGAGCACCGACGACGCCAAGGCGGAGACCATCCTCGACGAGGTCCTGGCCGCCGCTTCTTGAAATTTCTGACGCTTCGGTGGTCACGGGGACGGGCTCCTCGGGCACGGTCGTCGCGGTAGTCCCGGCCGCCGGGTCGGGCGAGCGACTGGGCGCTGGCGTTCCGAAGGCATTCTGTGAGCTAGGCGGTCGCACCCTGCTCGACCTGGCCGTGTCAGGTCTGGTCGAGTCGGGCGTCGTCGACCACATCGCGGTGGCCGTTCCGGCCGACCGGATCGACGAGGCGAAACGCATCGTCGGCGATCAGGCGACCGTCGTCGCCGGCGGGGCTGACCGCACGACCTCGGTCAGCCTGGCGCTGGCCGGCCTCGCCGGCGATCCCCGATTCGTTCTGGTGCATGACGCCGCCCGTGCGCTCACGCCGCCGCGGCTGATCGTGCGTGTGGTCGAGGCGCTGCGGGCCGGTCACGCCGCGGTCGTGCCGGCGCTGCCGGTTTCCGACACCATCAAGGCCGTGGACGCCCACGGGGTGGTGCTCGGCACGCCGGAACGGGCCGGGCTCCGGGCCGTGCAGACCCCGCAGGGCTTCGCCACCGAGCTCCTGCTGCGCGCGTACCAACGCGCCGGCACCGCGAACTTCACCGACGACGCGTCGCTCGTCGAGCACGTCGGCGGCCAGGTCCAGGTGGTCGACGGCGACCCGCTGGCCTTCAAGATCACCACCCGGCTCGACCTCTTGCTGGCGGAAGCGATCGTGCGCCGATGACCGTCCCGCGCGTCGGGATCGGCACCGACGTCCACCCCATTGAGGCCGGGCGGCCGTGCTGGCTCGTCGGGCTGCTGTTCGACGGCGCCGACGGGTGCGCCGGCCACTCCGACGGTGACGTCGCGGCGCACGCGCTGTGCGACGCGGTCCTCTCGGCGGCGGGGCTGGGCGACATCGGCGCCGTGTTCGGAGTCGACGACCCGCGCTGGAGGGGCGTCAGCGGCGCCGACATGCTGCGCCACGTCGTCGACCTGATCTCCCGGCACGGCTACCGCGTCGGGAACGCCGCCGTGCAGGTGATCGGCAACCGGCCGAAGGTCGGGCCGCGCCGCGGCGAGGCGCAGGACACGTTGTCGGGTTTGCTGGGCGCGCCGGTGTCGGTGTCGGCCACCACCACCGACGGGCTGGGGCTGACCGGACGCGGGGAGGGCCTGGCCGCCGTCGCCACCGCGATGATCATCCCCACCGGCTGAGCGCGCGTAGCGCCCGCCTCCGCGGAACCACCCGGTAAGCTGGCACGTCGTGACCGATCGCGCCCATCTGCGGCTGCACGACACCGCCGCGGGTGCGGTGCGCGATTTTGTTCCGCTGCGCGACGGCCACGTCTCCATTTACCTGTGCGGCGCCACCGTCCAGGGCCTGCCACACATCGGGCATGTCCGCAGCGGCGTGGCCTTCGACATCCTGCGCCGCTGGTTGATGGCGCGCGGTTGCGACGTCGCCTTCGTCCGCAACGTCACCGACATCGACGACAAGATCCTCAACAAGGCGGCCGCGGCGGACCGGCCGTGGTGGGAGTGGGCGGCCACCTACGAGCGCGCGTTCAGCGCCGCCTACGACGCCCTGGACGTCCTCCCGCCGTCGGCGGAGCCGCGCGCCACCGGGCACATCACCCAAATGGTCGAATTGATGGACCGGCTGATCGAAACCGGTCACGCGTACGCATCGGGCGGTGACGTCTACTTCGATGTGCTCAGCTACCCGGAGTACGGGCAGTTGTCCGGACACAAGATCGACGACGTCCATCAGGGCGAGGGCGCGGCCACCTGTAAGCGCGACCAGCGCGACTTCACCCTCTGGAAGGCCGCCAAGCCGGGCGAGCCGTCGTGGCCCACGCCGTGGGGCCGCGGGCGCCCGGGCTGGCACCTGGAGTGCTCGGCGATGGCGCGCACCTATCTCGGGCCGGAATTCGACATCCACTGCGGCGGGATGGATCTGGTCTTCCCACACCACGAGAACGAGATCGCGCAGAGCCGCGCCGCGGGGGACGGCTTCGCCCGGTACTGGCTGCACAACGGCTGGGTGACCATGGGCGGCGAGAAGATGAGCAAATCGCTCGGCAACGTGTTGTCCATCCCGGCGATGCTCGAGCGGGTACGGCCGGCCGAACTGCGCTACTACCTCGGCAGCGCCCACTACCGGTCGATGCTGGAATTCTCCGAGACCGCCCTGCAGGACGCGGTCAAGGCGTACGTCGGCGTGGAGGAGTTCTTGCATCGCGTCCGCGTTCGCGTCGGCGGCGTCCAACCGGGCGAGTGGACGCCGCGATTCGCCGAGGCCCTCAACGACGACCTGGCCGTCCCCATCGCGCTCGCCGAGGTGCATCAGACGCGCGCCGAGGGCAACCGGGCGCTCGACGCCGGCGACCACGAGGGCGCGATGGCACACGCCCGCGCCATCCGGGCCATGATGGGCATCCTCGGCTGTGATCCGCTCGACGAGCGCTGGGAAGCCCGCGACGAGACATCGGCCGCGCTGGCGGCCGTCGACGTCCTGGTGCGGGCGGAGCTGCAAAGCCGGGAGAAGGCGCGCGAGGAGCGCAATTGGGCTCTGGCCGACGAGATCCGCGACCGGCTCAAGAACGCCGGCATCGAGGTCACCGACACCGCCGACGGGCCGCAGTGGACGCTGGGCGGTGACGGTAAGTAGATGGCCGGCAATTCGCGACGCCGGGGCGCTGTGCGCAAGGCGGGCACCAAGAAGGGGCAGACCGTCGGCTCCGGCGGCCAGCGCCGCCGTGGGCTGGAGGGGCGTGGGCCGACGCCGCCCGCACACCTGCGACCCAACCACCCCGCCGCCAGGCGGGCCCAGCCGCAGCCGCGCCGGCCGGCCAGGCGCACCGAAGAGGCCGAGACCGTGCTGGGCCGCAACCCCGTGCTGGAGTGCCTGCGCGCCGGTGTTCCGGCGACGGCGCTGTACGTGGCGCTTGGCACGGAGGCCGATGAGCGGCTCACCGAATCCGTAACCCGCGCCGCCGATTCGGGCATCGCGATCCTCGAGGTGCCGCGGACCGATCTGGACCGGATGACCGCCAACCACCTGCACCAGGGCATCGCGTTGCAGGTGCCGCCCTACGAGTACGCCCACCCCGACGACCTGCTGGCGACCGCCCTTGCCGCGCCGCCCGCCTTGCTGGTCGCCCTGGACAACATCTCCGATCCCCGCAACCTCGGGGCGATCGTGCGGTCCGTCGCGGCGTTCGGCGGTCATGGAGTGCTGATCCCGCAGCGGCGGTCGGCGTCGGTGACGGCCGTCGCGTGGCGCACCAGCGCGGGCGCGGCGGCCCGCACACCGGTGGCACGTGCGACGAATCTCACCAGGACGCTCAAGGATTGGGCCGACCGCGGGATGCGGGTCGTCGGGTTGGACGCCGGCGGCGACACCGCGCTCGACGACCTGGACGGCACCGACTCGCTGGTGGTGGTGGTGGGCTCGGAGGGCAAGGGCCTGTCGCGGCTGGTGCGGCAGAACTGCGACGAGGTGGTGTCCATCCCGATGGCCGGGCAAACCGAGTCGCTGAACGCCTCGGTGGCCGCCGGGGTGGTGCTCGCCGAAATAGCCCGCCAGCGCCGGGGGTAGCCCGTTGCCCGGCTGGCCCGCCCGCCTTTCAGCCGTGCTGGCCGCGCTCGCGCTCGCCGGGCCCGCGCCCGCGGCATCCGCCGAGGGACCGGGCTTCGACCTGCAGGCCCATCGTGGCGGGCGCGGGGAGACCACCGAGGAATCGCTGCGCGCGTTCGCCAAGTCGATCGAATTAGGCGTCAGCACATTGGAACTCGACATTTTCGTCACCAAGGACGAGCAACCCCTGGTGTGGCACGACCCGACGATCCTGGCCGAGAAGTGCACGGACACGGCGCCCGCGTTCCCGGGCGACCCGCAGTATCCGTACGTCGGCAAGCTGGTGCACGAACTCACCCTGGCGCAGGTCAGGACGCTGGACTGCGACAAACGGCTCGAGGAGTTTCCCGACGCGGAAGTGGTGCGGGGCAACCGGATCGCGACGCTGCCGGACGTGTTCGCGCTGAGCGACTCGTACCGCGCGGACGTACGCTTCAACGTCGAAACCAAGGTGGAGGCCGACAAGCCCGGTACCTCGGCCGGGCCCGAAGAAACCGTCGACGTCATCCTCGCGGCGGTGCGGGGTGCCGGCAAGGCCGACCGCGTGGAAATCCAGAGTTTCGACTGGCGGACCCTTCCCCTGGTGCGTCGCGCCGAGCCGTCGATCCCGTTGGTGGCGTTGTACAACGAGCAAACCTGGGCGCCGGATTCGCCATGGCTGGGCGGCGAGAACGCCGCCGTCATCGGCGACCCGATGATTGGCGCGAAACTGGTTGGCGCCGAGATCATCTCGCCGGAGTACACCCTGGTCGACGGCAAATCCTACGTCGACCGCGCCCATGGCCTCGGCCTCAAGGTGATCCCGTGGACCGTCGACGACGCCGCCACCATGCGCGAGCAGATCTCCGACGGCGTCGACGGCCTCATCACCGACTACCCGACGTTGCTGCGAAGCGTCCTGAGCAAACTCGGAATGCCGTTGCCCCCGGCGGGATTCGAACGTCGAGGTTTAGGCGGGGCCGATCGGGGCAATCATGCCCGGTGATTCAGGCATCCATCCCGTCAGTGCTGCGCGAGCGAGCCAGCTTACAGCCCAACGATCGAGCGGTGACGTTCATTGATTACGAGCAGGATTGGGACGGCGTTGCCGAGTCGCTGACCTGGTTGCAGTTGTATCGGCGGGCATCGGGCGTCGCCCGGGAGCTCGACCGGTGCGGCTCGCCGGGTGACCGGGCCGTCATTGTGGCCCCGCAGGGCCTCGACTACATGGCTGCCTTCCTCGGCGCACTGCAGGTCGGGCGGATTGCGATCCCGCTCGCCGTGCCGCTGGGCGGCGCGATCGACGAACGCGTCGAGGTGGTGCTGCGCGACGCCTCGCCTGCCGCTGTCCTCACGACCTCGACGGTCGCGGGGGTCGTCGACGAACACCTCGGGCCCTCGTCCGGACCCGACGGACCCGCCCTCATCGAGGTCGACCGGCTGAACCGGAACTCCCGGCTCGGGCCGCACGTCGAGAGGGACGGCCGGGACACCGCGTACCTGCAATACACCTCCGGGTCGACCCGCCAGCCGGCCGGGGTGATGATGTCGCACCAGAACCTCCTGGCCAACTTCGAGCAGTCGATGTCCGACTACTTCGCCGACTCCGGCAAGGTGCCCCCGCCCGACACCACCGTGGTGTCCTGGCTGCCCTTCTATCACGACATGGGCCTGATGCTCGCGATGCGGGAACCGATCCTGCTGGGCTTCCCCAGCGTGATCATCAGTCCGGTCGCCTTCCTCCAGCGGCCGGCGCGGTGGATGCACCTGCTGGCGAACAACAGCCATGCGTTCTCGGCGGCACCGAACTTCGCCTTCGAGATCGCGGCCCGGAAGACGTCGGACGCCGACATGGCCGGACTCGACCTCGGCGACGTGCTCGGCATCGTCACCGGCAGTGAGCGGGTGCACCCGGCCAGCCTGCGCCGTTTCACCCAGCGGTTCGCCGCTTTCGGTTTCCCGGAGCGTGCGCTCCGCCCGTCCTACGGGCTGGCGGAGGCGACGGTGTACGTGGCGACCCACGCTCCCGGGGCGGCCCCGAAGGTGGTCCACTTCGACCCCGAGAAGCTCGCCGACGGGCATGCCGAGCCGCAGGCCGGCGCGTGCGGCGCCCCGCTGGTCAGCTACGGCGTGCCGCAGGCGGTCACGGTGCGGATCGTCGACCCCGACACCGCGACCGAGCTCCCCGCGGGAACCACCGGGGAGATCTGGGTGCACGGCGACAACGTCGCCGCGGGTTACTGGGGCAAGCCCGACGAGACCGAGCGCACCTTCGGGGCCACGCTGACCGAGCCCTCGGCGGGGACGCCCCCGGGGCCCTGGCTGAGGACCGGCGATCTCGGCTTCATCGCCGACGGCGAACTCTTCATCGTCGGCCGGATCAAGGATCTGCTGATCGTCCGCGGCCGCAATCACGCCCCCGACGACATCGAGGCGACGATCCAGGAGATCACCGGCGGCCGCGTCGCGGCGATCTCCGTCCCGGACGCTCAGACCGAGAAGCTCGTGGTGATCGCGGAGATGAAAAAGCGGGACCAATCCCCCGAGGAAGTGGCGGAGAAGCTGGACGCCGCGAGGCGCGACATCAACACGGCGGTCGCCGCGGCGCATGGCCTTAAGGTCGCCGACCTGGTTGTCGTGGCACCGGGATCGATTCCGATCACGACGAGCGGCAAGGTCAGGCGCGCGGCGTGTGTCGAGCAGTATCGCCAGCGGAAATTCGATCGGGTCTAGTTAGGTCTGTGTTCCTGAGCGCGTCGGGTCCTCGGCGTGCGAATCGGCGTTACCCACGGTCGTCGCTAATGCGGTTTCGGCGGGGGCACGCTGGCTGCTCGACGTCCCGCAGGCCTCCCCGAGGTGCCTGGACACCGGGAAGCCGTCCCGAATGGAGGTTGCACGTGGGCCGTGCACCTGTTCTCCTGCGCGTGGCCCGGGTGTGGTGTCGGTGCGTGACGGGTCTTCGGGTTCTGCGGATGTGGCGGGGGCGGCCGGGGCGTCGGGTGGCAAGCGTGCACCGGTGAATGCCGGGCTGGCGGGGGCTGCGGATGACGCGGATTTGCGCGCTGAAGATCTAGTGCATGCATGACCCGAGCTGCGTCGATCTTACTCGTCGGCTCAATGATTCTGGCCAGCACGAGATCACGGAATACGCTGTCACCCTTGGGAACTGGCTCAGAACACAGGACTCGGTAGGCGGTGCGCAGGGCGTCCCATAGCTGAGTCATCCACGATGACGTGATCGGCAAGGTGCCCGATCCGACCCGCCCGAGAGCCCGAGTTCTGGTTCGGTCTGGCCCGCCGCCAAGCGTGCAGCTGCCGCAGACTTCAGCGCAGCCAGCCGAACCTCATCGTGGGCCGAACCGATGTGCTCGATCGACCGCGAACCCCGAAGGCCGTCTTCACGGTGCGCACGAAAGCCACCAGCGCAGCTTACGGCCCAGGCATAGCTACCCGCCCAGCAGCCGCACGCTCGCCCATAGGGCGAGCACCGCGACCACCAGGGAGGGCGGGACGGTGCACAGCCCGAGCCTGGTGTATTCGCCGACGCCGGCGTCGACGTCGTGCCGGCGCAGCACGCGCCGCCACAGCAGATTCGACAGCGAACCCGCGTAGGTGAGGTTGGGTCCGATGTTGACGCCGATCAGGACCGCCAGGATCACCACCGGGCCGCCGTGTGCGACCAGCGGCAGCAGTACCAGCGTCGCCGGCAGGTTGTTGACGATGTTGGCCAACAGGGCCGCGATTCCCGCGATCGCGAGCAGCGTGGGAAGCCCGGAGCCGGACGGCAGGACCGCGGACATCGCCCTGTCGATCCCGTTGACCATGACCGCGTGGACCACGACGCCCAGGGCCAGTACGAACACCAGGAACGACACGTGCACCGAGCGTGCGATGTCGGCCATCGAGGTGTGACCGCGGCTCAGGCTGCGCACCGCCAGCACCGAGGCGCCGGCGAGCGCGACCCAGGCCGGTTGCACTCCTACGGACTGCCCGACGGCGAACCCGATCAGCGTCAGGCCGACGATCACCAGGACGAACACCGGCGGCCGAGGGGCCGGCCCCGCCTCCTCGGGGTCGGGCTGGACGCGGAGGTCCGCGGCAAAGAACCACCGGAAGATCAGGTACAGCGTGGCGACCACGCCCAGCCACGGCAGGGCCATCACCAGCGTGAACTTCGCGAACGAGATGCCGGCGGTGTGAAACGCCAGCAGGTTCGTCAGATTCGACACCGGCAACAGCAGGGAGGCACCGTTGGCGAGGTGTGCGGTGGCGTAGGCGTAGGGCCGCGCCGGGGTGCGCAACCGGCGGACCGCCGACAGCACCACAGGTGTCAACAACACCACCGCGGCGTCCAGGCTCAGCGCGGCGGTGATCAGCGACGCGATGGCGAACACCCGCAGCAGCAAACCGCCCGCCCCGACGCGTCCGCGGGCGATCGCCGCGCCGGCCGCATCGAACAGGCCCTCGTCGTCGCACAGCTTGGCCAGCACCAGCACCGCCCCCAGGAAGGCGACCACGCCGGACAGGTCGACGACCTCGGTCGCCGCCTGGTGAACGGAGATCGCGCCGATCGCCACCAAAATGAGGGCCGCCGGCACCGCCGCCACCGCCTCCGGCAGCCCCCGCGGGCGCATCACGGCGAACACCAGCACGGCAGCAAGCAGCACCAGCGCAACAGTCAGTATCAAATCCGCGCCGCTCTATACCCAGGGGTCCTCGCGCCGCCACACCGTCGGCAGGTGCAGCGCGACGCCATCCCGCGTGGCCAGCTCGTCGAGGATCCGGATCGACACGTCGAGGTCGTCGCCCGAATAGGGCAACGCGCGCAACGGCTCTGACAGCGGCCGGAAGAAGTCGTCCCAGTGGATGAGGACCACCCGACGCGCCCCCACCGCGCGCACGGTCTCCGTCCAGTAGTCGATCACGTAGGAACGCGGCCGCAGGCCGAGCTGGGCCACGCTGACGTAGGCGCAGTCGGCGCGGCGGCCGGCGAGGGCGCCCCGCACGAACCCGGCGCTGCCCTGGATCAGCAGACGCCGGTCCGAAGGCAGGTGGTGCACCAGCGCCGACCACGCCTCCCCGCAGCGGTAGGCCGAGGCGCGCACCGGCGGGGTCAGCGGCGCGTCGATGACGCCGGGAAACCGGTCGGGCGGGCAGTGGTGCGATTCGACCAGCGTCAGCTCGTAGGGACCCAGCCGGATCGGCTCACCACTGACCGCTACCAACAGGCGGTTTTCCGGCAGCCCGTATCCCCGCCCGACGTTGGCCGCCGACTGCCCGCCGACGAGGCGAGCGCCCGTGCGGTCGGCGACCAGCGCGGAGTCCAGGACGTGGTCGATGTGGGTGTGTACGGGGACGACGGCCACCAGGTCGGTCACCCCGGCACGGGCCAGGCAGCCGTCGACGCGTTCGGGGTCAGGGGACACCTTGCCCGCCGCGACCCGGGCCAGCCCGGGTCGCGAGAAGTAGCCGTCGGTCATCAGGGCTGAGGACCCGTCGTCGACGAGCAGCGTGGCGACGCCCAGCCACGTCACCGTCAACGGCGCGTCGGCCGCGGCGGCGGGCGCGCCGAACCGTGCCGAGTGCCGCGCGATGTCGGGACGACCGGGTTTGAGGCGCATCAGCAGAACGACCTGATCTCGGTGCCGGCCGTCTTGAGGTGATCGCGCACCGCGGCGGCGATCTGCACCGCCCCGGGCGAGTCGCCGTGCACGCAAACGGATTCCACGCCGACCCAGACCTGGTTCCCGTCGATCGCGGTGACCCGGCCGGTGGTCACCATGGTGACCACGCGCTCGGCGATCGCCGCGGGGTCGTGCAGGACCGCACCCGGTTGCCGGCGGGACACCAGCCGGCCCGTCGGCTCGTAGGCGCGATCGGCGAATGCCTCGGCCACGGTGCGCAGGCCGCGGCGGGACGCCTCGTCGAAGAAGGCCGAGCCGGCCATTCCCAGGACCGGGAGCGTGGGGTCCACCATGCGTACCGCCTCGGCGACCGCGGCGCCCTGCTCGGCATGGTCGACGATCGCGTTGTACAGGGCGCCATGGGGTTTGACGTACGAGACCGACGAGCCCGCCGTGCTCGCGATGGCCTGCAGCGCCCCGATCTGGTAGACGAGGTCGGCCACGAGGTCGTCGGTGTCGACGTCGATGAATCGCCGGCCGAAGCCGGCCAGGTCGCGGTAGCTGACCTGCGCGCCGATGCGCACCCCGCGTTCGGCCGCCGACCGGCAGACCTGCAGCATTCCGGCGGGATCGCCCGCGTGGAAGCCACACGCGACGTTGGCACTGCTGACGATCCCGAGCATCGCGTCGTCATCGCCCAGACGCCAGACGCCGAAGCCCTCGCCCAAGTCGGCGTTGAGGTCGATAGCGGGCACCCGCCCAGCTTATGCACGGCGCCTCAGGCCGGGGCCTCCCGCCGCCTCCCGACCACCCAGCAGACCAGATAGATGGCGAAGGAGATGCCCGCCACGAAGACGGATATCGGAACGCCCGGCGCCAGTGACAAAACGATGCCCCCGACGGCGGACACCTCGGCGAAGACGACCGACGCGACGGTCGCCGCCGCCGGCGAGGCCACCACGCGGGCGGCCGCGGCCGCGGGCGTGATCAGCAGCGACATCACCAGCAGCGCCCCGACGATCTGCACGGCCTGCGCCGCCACCACGCCCACCAGCGCGGCGAACACGATGCCCAGCGCGCGGACGGGTACCCCGCGGGCCGCCGCAACGTCGGCGTCGACGGAGGCGAACAGCAACGGCCGGTAACACGCCCCGAGCACGGCGGCGACGACGACGCACACGAGCGCCAGCATCGCCAGCCCGGTGTATCCGACGCCGACGATCTGGCCGGTCAGCAAGGCGAAGCTGGTCGCCGTCCGGCCCGGGTAGAGGTAGATGAACAGCACGGCCAGCCCCAGGCCGAACGCCAGCACCACCCCGGTCACCGAATCGCGTTCGCGGGCCCGCTGGCCGAGCAGGCCGAACAACGCCGCCGCCAGCGCGCTGCCGATAAGTGCCCCAGCGCCCACCTGGAAGCCCACCAACAGCGCGAATGCCGCGCCCGTCAGCGACAATTCACTGGACCCGTGCACGGCGAACGACATCTGGCGCATCACGATGAACGGCCCGATCAGCCCGGCCGCCAGGCCGAGCAGCGCGGCCGCCAGCAGCGCCTGCTGCACGAAGTCATGGCGGAGCAGGTGGGCGGTCACGTCGAACGAGAACAGGTGGCCCAGCACGTCCGAGAGCCGCGGGTTCATCCTTGGCGCCCGTCGTCCGGCTCGCCCACCACGACGTAGCCGCCCCTGGCCCGCACCACCTGGATGTCGGCCCGGTACAGCGCCGACAGCGTCTCGGTGTTCATCACTTGTTCGACGGTTCCGACGCTGAACCGGCCGTCGACGATGTACAGCACCCGATCCACGTACGGCAGGATCGAATTGAGCTGGTGGGTGACCAGGATGACCGTGGTTCCGGCGTCCCGGCGGCGGCGGTCGATGAGCGCCGACACCAGCTTCGCGTTGGCCGGGTCCAACGCCAGGAGCGGTTCGTCGCACAGCAGCAGCATCGGGTCGCTGGCCAGCGCCTGCGCTATGCGCATCCGCTGCAGCTCGCCGCCCGACATCAACCCGACTCGGACGTCGGCCAGATGCTCGCCGTTGACCTCGCGCAGCGCCCGGCGCACCGCCATGCGCCGGCGGGCCCGGTCGCCGGCCCGCAGGGCGACGAGGCCCCAGCGCGCCCCGTCGATGCCCAGCCCGACCAGGTCGCGCCCGCGCAGCATCACGTCCCGGTCGATCGGGCGATGTTGCGGCACATAGCCGATTCGCTCGCTGCCCGACGCGACGGGCTTTCCGTCGATCAGGGCGACCCCGGCGTCGAGCGCGAGCTGCCCGAGTAGCACCCGGAGCAACGAAGTCTTCCCGCTGCCGTTGGGGCCGAGCACCGCGATGAACTCGCCCGGCGACACCGAGAGGTCGAGGTGGTCCCACAGCACGCGGTCGCCGAACGACAGCCGGGCCCCACTCAGGGAAACGACGTCCGTTCGGCGTTCGACGGCCCGCGCGGCGTCGAGGCTCACGGCTGCCTCACCGGCCCGTTCTGCAGCGCCGCCAGCAGTTGGTCGACCGTCGCGCGCTGCCAGGACAGGTAGTCGCTGCCGTCGGGCAGGGTCTCGGTCACGTCGGTCACCGGGACGCCCGCGCGCCGGGCGGCGTCCTCGAGGCCGCTGATGGCGGCGGTGGAGGTTTGGGGGTTGACCAGCACCGCCGAGACCTCACGGTGGGCGATGAGGTCGAGCACGGAGGCCATGTCGGACGGCGTGGGGTCGGTCTCGTTCTCGTTGGCGGCGGCGAAGGCGGGCGGTGTCCGGTTGACCAACCCGGACGCGGCCAGCAGGTAGTAGCCGTCGGATTCGGTGGCGACGACGCCGGTGTCGGGATAGGCGCTGGCGATGGCGTGCTCGGAGATGGCGATCCCGTCGGCGCCGCGGCAGAAGTCCGCCGCGTTGCCCCGGTAGTCGGCGGCGTTGGCCGGGTCGATGGCGGCCATCCGGTCGGAGATTGCCGTGGCGACCGACTTGGCGACGTTCAGGTCGTAGAAAACGTGCTCGTTGGGCGGTGGTCCACCGGATTTGGCATCGGTGGCGAAGGAGTAGGCATCGACCGATGCCACGGACCGGTGCCGCTCCAGCACCTGATCCACCCAGGGGTCGTACCCGCCGCCGTTGTAGACGACCAGGGCGGCGTCGGTGAGGGCCGCCGCGTCCGACGGAGTTGCCTGGTAGGAGTGCGGGTCGATCTGTGGGCCCCCGAGGATCGACTTGACTGGAACATGGCGTCCGGTGACGGCGCGGGCCACGCTGCCCCAGACGTCGGTCGAGGCGACCACGGTCACCGCCCGCGGGTGTACCACTTTGCCGGCGCAGGCGGAGAGGGCGGGCCAGGCCGCAAGGAGGAGCAGGGCCGCGGCCGTCGCCCCCAGTGGCCCTTGGCCCCGCATCAGCGCCACGCGCACGTCCAGATTCCTCTCACCGGCTCGGTCAGCCGAGCCACAATACTAATGAAAATCGTTTCCATTAGAAAGCGGTGGCTCCTGTCGCATGGGCGCGGGCCCACATGCGCTGTAGCGTCACCGAACGTGAGTCCCACATCGCGCCGGCGTGCGACTCTGGCCTCGTTGGCCGACGAGTTGAAGGTCTCCCGCACGACGATCTCGAATGCCTTCAATCGGCCGGATCAGCTCTCCGCGGACCTGCGGGAACGGGTGCTGGCGACGGCGAAGCGACTCGGCTACGCGGGGCCCGATCCGGTCGCCCGGTCGCTGCGGACCCGCAGGGCCGACGCCGTCGGTCTGGTGATGGCCGAGCCGCTGACCTATTTCTTCAGCGACCCCGCCGCGCGGGACTTCGTCGCCGGGGTGGCGCAGTCGTGCGAGGGCTCGGGCCAGGGGCTGCTGCTGGTGGCCGTGGGGGCGGGCCGGGGTCTCGAGGACGGAACGTCGGCCGTGCTCAACGCCGGCGTCGACGGCTTCGTCGTCTACTCGGTCTGCGATGAGGATCCCTACCTCCAGGTGGTGCTGCAGCGGCGGCTGCCGGTGGTGGTGGTGGACCAGCCGAAGGGCCTCGCCGGGGTGTCCCGGGTGGGCATCGACGACCGCGCCGCAATGCGCGGGCTGGCGGACTACGTGCTGGGCCTGGGGCATCGCGAGATCGGGTTGCTGACCATGCGGCTCGGCCGGGACCGCCGCCAGGGCCTGGTCGACGCCGATCGGCTACGGTCGCCGGCCTTCGACGTGCAGCGCGAGCGCATCATCGGCGTGTGGGAGGCGATGGCCGCCGCCGGTGCCGATCCCGAATCGCTCACGGTCGTGGAAAGTTACGAGCATCTGCCGGAATCCGGCGGGGTGGCCGCCAGGGCGGCGCTGGAGGCCAACCCGCGGATCACGGCGCTGATGTGCACGGCGGACATACTGGCCCTGTCCGCCATGGATTACCTCCGCGCGCACGGCATCTACGTGCCCGGCCGGATGACGGTCACCGGGTTCGACGGCGTTCCCGAGGCGATCGGCCGCGGGTTGACCACCGTCGCGCAGCCCAGCCTGCAGAAGGGCCGCCGCGCAGGCGAACTGCTGCTGCAGCCGCCCCGCTCGAACCTGCCGGTCGTGGAACTGCTGGAAACCGAGCTGATCCGGGGCCGGACCGCGGGGCCGCCCGCCTAGGTCAGTTGCCGGGCTTCCTGGTCGCCGATCAGCAAGCGCACCGCCAGGTCCAGCCGTTTGCTGACATCCGTCGCCGACGCCCGCCTGGTAAGCCAGGCCAGCAGGTTGGACAGCCACACGTCCGAGATCACCCGGGCGATGTGGTACTGGTCCTCGGTCGGTTCGCCGTCGGCCATTGCGCGCGCGAACATGCTGTCGATGAGTTTTTCGACCGTGTCGACCTCGCTGGCCGCCGAGGCGTCGGCGAAGACGTAGGCCCGTGTCATCGCCTCGGTCAGCAACGGGTTGCGCTGCATCGCCCGGTTGAGCTTGCCGATCATGAAGTTGAGCCGCTGAAACGGGGTGCCGCCGGAGAGCGAGGAGCGGTCGGTCTTGGCGTCGATGCGGCTGAACTCGCGGCCCAGCGCGGACACCAGCAGGTGCACCTTCGACGGGAAGTACCGGTAGAGGGTGCCCACCGCCACGTCGGCGCGGTCGGCGACGGCCCGCATCTGAACGGCCTCGTAGCCGCCCTTGGACGCGATCGCCATGGTGGCATCGAGGATGCGCTTGCGCCGTTCCCGCTGTGCCTCGGAGCCCAGTTCGGACTCAGCCAGTACCGCCACGTTCACGACCTCGCGCGGTTGCGAGTCGGCAGCGCGGCCCGAGTTCGTGTTGGCTGGCATACGGCGGTCTGCTCCTGTGTTGGGCGGTTCGATCCGAAACGATACGCATGCTGAGTGTGAATCTCCCACCTCCGTACCGCCGCGACCCCCACCTGTCCTGCCGTGATGGCGTTCGACTTGACGGTCGATCGCTGGCACTATTAGAACACGTTCTAGTCGGCCGGACGAGAAATGACGGGGAGGACCCCAGGGTGGTAGCGACCGTCACCGAGGAGCAGTCTGCGGCGCGTGCGCTGGTACGTGACTGGGCGCGCAATGCGGCCTCCGGGCCGGGCGGGACCGCGGCGATCCGCGCGATGGAACAGGGCGACCGTGACGCCTGGCGGCCGGTATTCGCCGGCCTGGCCGACCTCGGCATATTCGGGGTTGCGGTCTGCGAGGACGACGGCGGGGCGGGCGGCACCGTCGAGGACCTCTGCGCGATGGTGGAGGAGGCGGCCAAAGCGCTGGTACCCGGGCCGGTGGCCACCACTGCGCTCGCCACGCTGGTCGTCACCGACGCCGAGGCGCTTGCGGCGCTGGCCTCCGGGGAACGCTTCGCCGGGCTGGCGCTCGAGGGCGACGTCCAATACGACGCCGTCGACGCGCGGGCCACGGGCACCCTGCCGCTCGTGCTGGGCGCCTCGGACACGGTGCGCGGCGGCCTACTGCTGGTGCCGTCGGGCGGCCGGTGGCTTTTGGTTGACGGCGCCGACGACGGAGTGAAGATCGAGCCGCTGCGGGCTACCGACTTCTCCCGCCCCCTGGCCCGGGTGACGTTGACGTCGGCGGCGGCCGCGCCAGTCGGGGAATCTGGGCGACGGGTCGACGAGCTGGCCGCGACCGTGCTGGCGGCCGAAG
This sequence comes from Mycobacterium sp. 050134, assembly GCF_036409085.1. Taxonomy (NCBI): domain Bacteria; kingdom Bacillati; phylum Actinomycetota; class Actinomycetes; order Mycobacteriales; family Mycobacteriaceae; genus Mycobacterium; species Mycobacterium sp. 050134. The sequence goes on along the minus strand of NZ_JAZGLV010000008.1, from coordinate 42,276 downwards.
CCGCCGGGGTCACCCGCTGGTCGCTGGAGACCGCGGCCGCCTACGCCAAGGTGCGCGAGCAGTTCGGCAAGCCGATCGGCAGCTTCCAGGCGGTCAAGCACCTGTGCGCCGAAATGCTGTGCCGCGCCGAGCAGGCCGAGGTGGTCGCGGCCGACGCCGCCCGCGCCGCGGCGGACCCGGATGAGGGCCAGTTCTCGATCGCGGCCGCCCTGGCCGCGGGCACCGGCATCGCGGCCGCCAAGGCCAACGTCAAGGACTGTATTCAGGTGCTGGGGGGCATCGGCTGCACGTGGGAGCACGACGCCCACCTGTACCTGCGCCGGGCGCATGCCATCGGCGCGTTCCTCGGCGGCGCCGAGCGCTGGCTGCGCCGGGTCACCGAGCTGACCGAGGCGGGGGTGCGCCGCCGCCTGGGCATCGACCTGTCCGAGGTGGAGGGGCGGCGTGCGGAGATCGCCGCCGTCGTCGCCGAGATCGCCACCCTGCCCGAAGCGCAGCGTCAGGTGGCCCTGGCGGGGGCGGGCCTGCAGGCGCCGCACTGGCCGGCGCCGTACGGCCGGGGCGCATCACCGGCCGAACAGCTGCTGATCGACCAGGAGATGGCGGCCGCCGGCGTGGTGCGCCCGGACCTGGTGATCGGTTGGTGGGCCGCCCCCACCATCCTCGAGCACGGCACCCCCGAACAGATCGAGCGCTTCGTCCCCGCGACCATGCGCGGCGAGATCCTCTGGTGTCAGCTGTTTTCCGAGCCCGGGGCCGGGTCCGACCTGGCGTCGCTGCGGACCAAGGCGGTACGGGGTGAGGGCGGCTGGCTGCTGACGGGGCAGAAGGTGTGGACCTCGGCGGCGCACAAGGCGCAGTGGGGGGTGTGCCTGGCCCGCACCGACCCGGACGCCCCGAAGCACAAGGGGATCACCTACTTCCTGATCGACATGAAATCTCCGGGAATCGAAATCCGGCCGCTACGCGAAATCACCGGCGACTCCCTGTTCAACGAGGTCTTTCTGGATGACGTGTTCGTGCCCGACGGGATGGTGGTGGGCTCGGTGAACGACGGCTGGCGGCTGGCGCGCACCACGCTGGCCAACGAGCGCGTCGCGATGGCCAGCGGCACCGCGCTGGGCAACCCGATGGAGGAGTTGCTCAGGGTGCTGGGCGAGATGGAGCTCGACACCGCGCAGCAGGACCGCCTGGGCCGGCTGATCGTCCTCGCGCAGACCGGCGCGCTGCTGGATCAGCGGATCGCCCAGTTGGCCGTCGGCGGGCAGGATCCCGGGGCGCAGTCCAGCGTGCGCAAGCTGATCGGCGTCCGGTATCGCCAGGCGCTGGCCGAATACATGATGGACGTCTCCGAAGGCGCCGGCCTCGTGCACAACCAGGCGGTGTTCGACTTTCTCAACACCCGCTGCCTGACGATCGCCGGCGGCACCGAACAGATCCTGCTCACCGTCGCCGCCGAGCGGCTGCTGGGGCTGCCCCGCTAGTGTCATGAGTCATTGGTTCGGGTGTAGTCTTCGCTCCTGTCTTCGAGCGTGGGCCCTGTGGACGAAAAGTGTTGGCGGTTTATACTTTCCCCCCACGTTCGACGTATTCACCGGCGGGATGAACGGCCGAAGATGTTGGTGCACTATTAACGACTCACGACGCTAGGTGGGTTGACGCTCGGCGAGATCGCCGCCACGGTTGTTGTTTCGAGTGAAAGCCGTGACGGCAATCTCGGGGGCTTCGTGCCGGCGGAAAGGGTCTTTCGGCCACGCGGACGTGACTTGTGTCCGCTGACTATCCCCGGCGGGGCTCCTAGCGTTGGTTTATGAGCGTCATAGTCGTGTTAGTGGTTGTCGCCGCCGTCGCCGCGCTGCTCTTGGCGGCCTCGATCCGCGTGGTGCAGCAGTACCAGCGCGGCGTTCACTTCCGGCTCGGCAGGGTGATCGGCGTCCGCGAGCCGGGGTTGCGGTTCATCGTCCCGGTCATCGACCGGATGTGGCGGGTGTCGATGCGCATCGTGACCATGCCGATCCAATCGCAGGGAATCATCACGCGCGACAACGTCAGCGTCGACATCGCCGCGGTCGCCTATTTCCGCGTGATCGATGCCCGTAAGGCCGTCGTCGTCATCGAGAACGTCAACGCCGCCATCAACCAGATCGCCCAGACGACGCTGCGCAACGTCGTCGGGCAGCACTCCCTCGACGAAGTGCTCGCCCAGACGGAGAAGATCAATGGCAGCATCCGCCAGATCCTCGACACCACCACCGTGGAGTGGGGCGTCGAGGTGACGCTGGTGGAGCTCAAGGACATTCAGCTGCCCGACAGCATGAAGCGCGCCATGGCCCGCGAGGCCGAAGCCGAGCGGGAGAAGCGCGCCAAGATCATCGCCGCGGAGGGGGAGGCGCGCGCCGCCGCCGCGCTCGGCGAGGCGTCCGACACGATGATGCGGCATCCGCTGGCCCTGCAGCTGCGCAACCTGCAGACCCTGCTCGAACTCGGGGTAGAGAAGAACACCACCATCGTGTTCCCCGCGCCGCTGATGAACGCGATCGGGGAGCTCACCGGCTTCGTGACGCGCGAGTCGGAGGCCGCGAAAACCACCGCGCCGACGACGGCCACGCCAAAGAAGTTCTCACACGCCGCGCTGTGACCCGAAGTGGTATTGCAGCCCCCGCCCGAGCCGCCTGATCGGCCTGATGCGGAACAGGACTTGCATCAGCCGCCAGTACACCGGTGAGTAGCACAGGCAGGCGGCGGCGTGCGGAGTCATCGGCGCAACCAAGGCTCGGCCCGGCGGCGCCCTACGAGAACGTCGTCTGTGCGCAGGTGCTCGGCGAGGTGATGTTGACGCCGGTGTAGACCACCTGGACGTGGGTGCACACGATGACGTTGACGTCGGTCTTGGGCTGGCCGGTCGACCAGTCCGTGGAGTCGATGCGGCCCGTCGTCTGGTACTTGTCCGGCGGGCCGCCCCCGAAGTAGACGGTGGTGATCTCGTCGTTGCCCATCGACTTGTTCACCCGCTCGTTTTGGCCGGAGGCGTGCGCGTCCAGGTAGGCCATCCGGTTCGACGAGCGGATCTCGGTGGTCTGCCGGGCCCACAAGTCGTTCGGGAAGCCGGTGACGCCGTCGGGGGTACGCATGTCGGCCCCGGCGACGAAGTTGCAGAAGCCGCCGGCCTTGAAGCAGTCGAGGGTGGTGTGCGTCTCGAGCTGGTTGGGGCCGTCGAGCGGGAACAACGTGGTCGCGGTGTTGCTCGCGGCCGACGCAACCGGCCCCGGCGGCAGCGCCAGCATGCCTCCGGCGACCGCAAACCCCGCTATGAGCCGCTTCATCGGAGCTCCCCTTCTCGGTTAGCTGAACCCAACGGTGAACCTAGCGCCGCGACTACTCGTCGTAGGTGACTTCCACCGAATCAGATTCCGGGTGAGATTGACAGGCCAAAATCAGTCCGTCGTCGAGGTCCTGCTGCTCGAGCACGTCGTTGACCTCCATCGAGACCTTGCCCTTGCGCAGCGTGCACGCGCAGGCCCCGCAGTGGCCCTCCCGGCAGGAGAACGGCGCGTCGAGCCCTTTGGCGAGCAACACGTCGAGGAGCTTGGCGTTGCGCGGCCACGACACGGTGTGGGTCTCGCCGTCCAACTCGACGACCGCGGTGGCCGGCGGTTCGTCGCCCTCGGCGGTGTCCTCGATCTTCACCGCCGCGAACGGATCGGACTCCAGCGACTTGAAGACCTCGATATGTATTTGCGGGGCTGGCACTTTCAGCGCCTCCAGCGCCTGGCGTGCCGCGTCCATGAAGGGGCCGGGCCCGCAGATGTACGCCGGCCGGCCGGTGAAGGGGGCGGCCAACTGGGCCAGCGCGGTGGCGTTGGGCAAGCCCTGCAGCGACTCCAGCCAGTGCAGCACAGTGAGCCGGTCGGGATACTTGGCCGACAGCTCGCGCAGCGCGTCGGAGAAGATCACCGAGCGGTCGTCACGGTTGGCGTAGATCAGCAGCACGTGGCCGCCGCCTTCGGCCAGCGCCGACTTGCAGATCGACATGATCGGGGTGATTCCGCTGCCGGCGGCCAGCAGCAAGAAGTCGCCGTCGAGCGTCTTGGGCACGAAGGTTCCGGACGGCGCCAGCACGTGGACGCGCATCCCGGCCCGCGCGTGGTCACACAGCCAGTTGGACGCGTATCCCTCGGCGGTTCGCTTGACGGTGACGGTCAGGGGATCGCCGGTGAACGGCGAGCTGCACAGCGAGTAACAGCGGGCCACTGAGCCGGTGCGCTCGCTGGGAATGCGTAAGGTCAGGAACTGGCCCGGCGCGTACCGCAGTTGTTCCGCCGGAATGCCCGGGTCGCCCGGCTCGCGCGGGACCGCGAACACCAGCGACCGCGCGTCGTCGGTTTCCGCGACAACTTGGGCGATCTGCAGCTCCAAGACGTGGTCGCCGAGCGGCTCGTCGGGGATTGTCTCGGTCAAAGCCGGTCCTCCCTCATCCACAACTAGAACATGTTACAGAAAAGCGGATCTATGGCGCTACCAGCCGCAGGAACACGGTGCTCGACACAAATCGGAACGTGTTCTAGTCTCTGGTGTGAGTCCACGGTGTAAGTCTGGCCCAGGAGGACCTTAAGTGACGTCCATTCAACAGCGCGATGCGCAGTCCGTTCTCGCGGGCATCGACGACCTGCTGCCGCGCATCGCCGAGCGCGCCCAGGCAACGGAGGACCTCCGCCGGTTACCCGAGCAGACCGTTCAGGATCTGCAGGACGTCGGCTTCTTCACCCTGCTGCAGCCCGAACAGTGGGGCGGCCTGCAGTGCGATCCCACGATGTTCTACGAGGCGGTCCGCCGGCTGGCGAGCGCCTGCGGCTCGACCGGCTGGGTCAGCTCGATCATCGGGGTGCACAACTGGCATCTCGCACTGTTCGACCAGCGCGCCCAGGAAGAGGTGTGGGGCGAGGATGTCAATGTGCGGGTGTCGTCGTCGTATGCGCCGATGGGCGCCGGCGTCGTGACCGACGGGGGCTACCTAGTCAATGGTTCGTGGAACTGGTCGTCGGGTTGCGACCACGCGACGTGGGCGTTCCTCGGCGGCCCGGTCATCAAGGACGGGCGTCCGGTCGACTTCGGTAGCTTCCTGATCCCGCGCACCGAGTACCGCATCGACGACGTATGGAACGTCGTCGGCCTGCGCGGCACCGGCAGCAACACCGTCGTCGTCAAGGACGTGTTCGTGCCCCGCCACCGGTTCCTGTCGTACAGGGCCATGAACGACGGCACCGCCGGCGGATATCAGACCAACACCGCCCCGGTGTACAAGATGCCCTGGGGCACAATGCACCCCACCACCATCTCGGCGCCGATCGTCGGCATGGCCTACGGCGCCTACGCCGCCCACGTGGAGCATCAGGGCAAGCGGGTCCGCGCCGCGTTCGCGGGAGAGAAGGCCAAGGACGACCCGTTCGCCAAGGTCCGCATCGCCGAGGCCGCCAGCGACATCGACGCCGCCTGGCGCCAGCTGATCGGCAACGTCGGCGACGAGTACGCGTTGCTCGCCGCGGGCAAGGAGATTCCGTTCGACATTCGCGCCCGCGCGCGCCGCGACCAGGTGCGGGCCACCGGCCGGTCGATCGCCTCGATCGACCGGCTGTTCGAGGCGTCCGGCGCCACCGCGCTGGCCAACGACGCTCCCATCCAGCGGTTCTGGCGCGACGCGCACGCCGGCCGGGTGCATGCCGCGAACGACCCGGAGCGCGCGTATGTGATCTTCGGCAATCACGAGTTCGGGTTGCCGCCCGGCGACACAATGGTATGACCGCCACCGAGGAACTGACTTTCCAGTCCACCTCGCGCTTCGTCGAGGTCGACGTGGACGGGCCGCTCAAGCTGCACTACCACGAAGCCGGCTTGTCCTTTAAGGGGAGCGACCGGACCGTGGTGCTGCTGCACGGCGGCGGCCCCGGCGCGGCGAGCTGGACCAACTTCGCGCGCAACATCCCGGTGCTGGCGCAGAAATTTCACGTGCTGGCCGTCGATCAGCCCGGTTACGGGCTTTCCGGCAAACGCGCCGAGCACGGGCAGTTCAACCACTACGCCGCGCGCGCACTCCACGGGCTCTTCGACGAGCTGGGACTCCGACGCGTTCCGCTGGTGGGGAATTCGCTGGGCGGTGGCACCGCCGTGCGCTTCGCCCTCGACTATCCCGACCGGGCCGGGCGCCTGGTGCTCATGGGACCCGGCGGGTTGAGCATCAACCTGTTCGCGCCCGACCCCACCGAGGGGGTCAAGCGGCTCGGCAAGTTCTCCGTCGAACCCACCCGGGAAAACCTCGAGGCGTTCCTTCGGGTGATGGTCTACGACCAGAAGCTGATCACGCCCGAGCTGATCGACGAGAGGTTCGCGCTGGCCAGCACGCCGGAATCGCTCACCGCGACCCGGGCGATGGGAATGTCGTTCGCCGGGAAGGATTTTGAGCTCGGCATGATGTGGCGCGAGGTACACCGGCTGCGCCAGCCCGTGCTGTTGATCTGGGGTCGCGAGGACCGGGTCAACCCGCTCGACGGAGCGCTGGTGGCGCTGAAGACGATCCCCCGCGCCCAGTTGCACGTCTTCGGGCAATGTGGGCATTGGGCGCAGGTGGAGAAGTTCGACGAGTTCAACAAACTCACCATCGATTTCCTGGGAGGCGCCTGATGAGCATCCGTTCTCTGGGCTATCTGCGCATCGAAGCCACCGACATGGCCGCCTGGCGCGAGTACGGCCTCAAGGTGCTCGGCATGGTCGAGGGCTCACCCGGCTCACGAGGCAACACCGAGGGTGCGCTCTACCTGCGCATGGACGACTTCCCGGCCCGGTTGGTGATCGTCCCCGGTGAACGGGACCACCTCATGGAGGCCGGCTGGGAATGCGCGAACGCCGAAGGGCTGCAGGAGGTTCGGAATCGGCTCGACGTCGAGGGCGTGCCCTACAAGGAGGCCACCGCCGCGGAGCTGGCCGATCGCCGGGTGGTGGAGATGATCCGGTTCTCCGACCCGTCCGGCAACTGCCTGGAGGTGTTTCACGGGGTAGCCCTGGAGCACCGCCGCGTCGTCAGCCCGTACGGGCACCGGTTTGTCACCGGTGAGCAGGGCCTGGGCCACGTGGTGTTATCCACCCGGGACGACGAGGAGTCGTTGCACTTCTACCGCGACGTGCTCGGTTTCAAGCTGCGTGACTCGATGCGGCTGCCGCCGCAGGTGGTGGGACGGCCGGCCGACGGGGAGCCCGCCTGGCTGCGGTTCTTCGGATGCAACCCCCGCCACCACAGCCTCGCCTTCCTGCCCCTACCGACGCCGAGCGGCATCGTGCACTTGATGATCGAGGTGGAGAACGCCGACGACGTGGGGCTGTGCCTGGACCGGGCGCTGCGCCGCAAGGTGCCCATGTCGGCGACACTGGGCCGGCACGTGAATGACCTGATGCTGTCGTTCTACATGAAGACCCCGGGCGGATTCGACGTCGAATTCGGTTGCGAGGGCAGGCAAGTCGAGGATCAAGACTGGGTGGCCCGGGAGAGCACCGCGGTGAGCCTGTGGGGTCACGACTTCACCGTCGGCATGAGCGGTTGAGCCGGAACCGACCCATGTCCGCGCAAATCGATCCGCGCGCCTTCCGGCAGGTGCTGGGCCAGTTCTGCACCGGGATCACCATCATCACGACGGTGCACGACGACACCCCGGTCGGTTTCGCGTGCCAGTCGTTCGCCGCGCTGTCTCTGGACCCTCCGCTCGTGTTGTTTTGCCCGACGAAGGTGTCGCGGTCCTGGCAGGCCATCGAGGCGAGTGGCCGGTTCTGCGTCAATGTGCTGACTGAGAAACAGAAACCCGTCTCCGCGCGGTTCGGGTCCAAGGAACCCGACAAGTTTGCCGGCATCGACTGGCATCCCTCGGAACTGGGTTCGCCCATCATCGAGGGGTCGTTGGCGTACATGGACTGCACCGTGGCGTCCGTGCACGATGGTGGCGACCATTTCGTGGTGTTCGGCGCGGTGCAGTCCCTCTCGGAGGCGCCCAAGATCAAACCGCGACCATTGTTGTTCTACCGCGGCGAGTACACGGGCATCGAACCGGACAAGACGACGCCGGCCCAGTGGCGCGACGATCTCGAGGCGTTTCTCACCACCACCACCCAAGACACCTGGCTGTAGCGCCGGGGAGGCCGCCGATGTTTGGCGTCGGCGCGTTTTGGAAACCCGTACACCCACGTGCGCTCGACGGCTGTCGGGGCGCGCCCGATGGCCCGTTGAGGGGGCGGGCCATCGGGCAACTCGGGCGGGGCAACTCGGACGCTTCAGTGCGAAGCGCGGCGGCTCCCGGCCTGATCGGTTTCGATCTCGCCCGCACCGGATGCGTCGGCCGCCTCAGCATTGACCGTGGGATCGAGGCTGTCGGCGCGTTTCCATTGCTCATCGAGCCGCTCGCGTGACGTCGCGGCCGCGCTCTGATGCATCTCCGCCCGCTCCTGCAGGCGCGTCGCCTCGGCGGCCTTCGCCTCGGCCTCGGCCTGTGCGGCGCGAGCCTTGGCGGCGGTCTCGTCGGCGACGGCCTGCCTGCGTTCCACTCGCACGCTCTCTTGTTTGGCCTGCTCGCGGATCTCCTCGGCCCGGTGCAGACGGCGCCGCTGCGCTGCCCTGCGTGCGGCGATGATCACCGCCACGAGCAGCAGGACGGCCACGAGGGCGGCCACCACGATCCAGACGACGTTGTTCGTGCTCATTGTTGGGCTCCGTTCAGGGGAGTGTTGGTGCTTCAGCCCGGCCCTGAGCGGGTTGCCATATTCGACAGGTACCAAACAAGCGCCGCCTGCGGGCGCTTGCCCCGAACACGACGTTTTGCCGATCGCGTGCGTCGAAATTTGCGGCGACGGTAGTCGACGGCGCGTCAATTCACGAGCGAAGCGATTTCCACCAGCCGCGGCGCGGCTGATTCGGATGGCCGGGGCACCACATCGATTCCGGCACCATTGCGCGGACTTGTTCGACGTGTGCGCCGCAGCCGGCCCACGTCGTCTTCCCGCACGTGCGACATTTGACGGGATGGCACATCAGCGTGGACTTTCCTCGAGCACCGGCGGCCCTTGGGTCGGCCTTTGCAGCGTGGCAAATTCGGGGGTTTTTGCCGCGACCAGAATCGCGTCGAGCAGGCGGACGCCGGCCTCGTGCCGCGGGATCCGCGTCAGCACCGGGCCGTGGAATCCGCGGCCGTCGACCACGATGATCGGACTACCCCCCGGGCCCCCGAGGGCGGCCTGGCTGGCCCGGTGGCTGTCTGCGACCTCGTCGTCGAGGCTTGCGTCCCCGAACGCCTCGGACAGCGATTCCTCGAGCCCGCACGCGGCCAGGAGCGCCCTCAGCGCATCCCCGTCGAGTTCGTCGTCGCGCACTTGGAGCCGCGTTCCCAGCGCGCCGTACAGCCGCGCGAATGCGTCCTGCCCGTGCTTGGCGACGACCGCGGCAAAGAGGCGCCCCAGTCGCCGTGATCGTTCCATCATTTGCTGTTTCTTGCCCTCGAGTTCCTGGCCCTCGTTCAGCACCGCCAGGCTCATCTGCCGCAGCGTGACCGGGGTTCCGGCGGCGCCGGCCGCGTCGAGCAGCCACCGCGAGGTGACCCAGGAAAACGGGCACACCGGGTCCAGGTAGAGGTCGACGTCCGTCATCGGTTCTTTCCTTCCCTCGCCTCCCGATAATACCCCCGCGGGTATACCGCTGTCGATGCGGCGGGACGCCGCGGCCGCTGCCAGCAGAATGGGTTCATGACGCTCGATCTAAACGGGTACTTCGAACGCATCGGTTACCGTGGCGCGGCCGAGCCGAACCTCGACGTCCTGCAAGGGCTGGTCACGGCGCACACCGGGTCGATCCCGTTCGAGAACCTCGATCCGCTGATGGGGGTGCCGGTCGACGACCTGAGCGTCGAGGCGCTCACCGACAAACTGGTCTATCGGCGCAGGGGCGGTTACTGCTACGAGCAGAACGGGCTGATGGGCTACGTGCTCGCCGCACTCGGTTTCCAGGTGCGGCGGCTGGCCGGGCGGGTGCTCTGGATGCTGCCGCCCGGCGCGCCCCTGGGCGCGCAGACGCACACGGTGCTGGCGGTCACCTTCCCCGGCTCACCGGGGCCATACCTCGTCGATGTCGGCTTCGGCGGTCAGACGCCCACATCGCCGCTCCGGTTGGAAACCGGCACCATCCAGCAGACCGCGCAGGAGCCGTACCGGCTCGAGGACCATGGTGAGGGCCTCCTCCTGCAGGCGCAGGTCCGCGGTGAGTGGACTCCGCTCTACGTGTTCAGCACCCGGACCGCGCCGGACGTCGACCTGCAGGTGGGGAGCTGGTTCGTATCCACCCACCCCGAGTCGATATTCGTCACCGGACTAATGGTCGCCCTGGTGGGTGACGACGGCCGACTGAATCTTTCCGGGCGTCACCTGACCATCCACCGGGCCGACGCCAGCGAGAAGGTCCCCCTCGGCGACGCGGCTGCCGTCGTCGACACCCTCGCCGAGCGGTTCGGCATCGACGTGAGCGGGGGCGCTGATCGCGGCGCGGTCGAGGCCCGAATCGCACAGATCATGGGCAACTGATCGCGGCGCATCCGACCGAGGTGTGATGTGTCACGAGACGGAGCCGAATAGTGACGACCGCCATACCCGCGCAAATGCGCCGATTTGTAACTATGTCTATTAGCCTCTCCCAACGTGGGTCGGGATCACGAATTAACCAATATCGGCGCGGCCGCGAGCAGCGCAAATGCTGATGTCGCCGGTGCCGGCAAGATCGTGGTGCCCGAGGGCGTGACGTTGACCTCGAATTTCGACCAAAACCGGGCTCAGCTCGGTGACAGGCCGGCTTACCGGTTCATCGACTACTCGCACGAGCAGGACGGGCAGGTCGCCGAGCTCAGTTGGAACGAACTCTGGTCGCGCGTGTGCGCGATCGGGGCCCGTTTGCAGCAGGTCACCAAGCCCGGCGATCGCGTGGCGATCCTGGCGCCGCAGGGCCTCGACTATGTCGCCGGCTTCTTCGCTGCCGTCCACGCGGGCAACGTCGCGATCCCGCTCTTTGCGCCGACTTTGGCGGGGCACGGCGAGCGGCTGGCGGCGGTGCTCGCCGACGGCCGGCCGGCCGCGATCCTGACCACGACCGCGGCCGCCGAATCGGTTCGGGCGTTCATCCGGACCCTGCCCGCGGACGAGCGGCCGCGGATGATCGCGGTGGACGCGGTGCCCGCGACGCTTGCCGCCAGCTTCACCGACGTCGTCCGCGACACCGACGATCTGGCCTACCTGCAGTACACGTCGGGCTCGACCCGCACGCCGGCCGGGGTGGAGATCACCCATCGCGCCGTCTACACCAATGCGATGCAGATGATCGTGCACGGCGGGCTGAACACGGACGTCCAATGCGTGAGCTGGCTTCCGCTGTATCACGACATGGGTTTGATGATGATCGTGTTCACCGCGTACTTCGGGGCGCACGTCACGCTGATGGATCCCATGGCATTTCTTCGCCGGCCCTACCGCTGGATCAAGCAGCTGGGTCTCGCGGCCACCCGCGGGCGGACCATGGCGGCGGCCCCGAACTTCGCCTTCGAGTTGACGGCCCAGCGGGGCCTTCCCCCCGAGGGCGAGCCCCTCGACCTCAGCAACGTTGTGTGCCTGCTGAACGGGTCGGAACCCGTGACGATGTCGGCCATCGAGCAGTTCACCAATGCCTTCGCCCCGTACGGGCTGCCGTCGGACGTGGTCAAGCCGTCCTACGGGATGGCCGAGGCGACGTTGTCGGTCGCCAGCATCGCCTCGGACGCCTCGGCCAGCGCAGTCTTCCTCGACCGGGAGCAGCTCGGCGCAGGCCGCGCGGTGCGGGTCTCGCCGGAAGCCCCGGGTGCGGTGCCCCATGTCTCGTGCGGCCAGCCGATCCTCGAGCAGTGGGCGGTGATCACCGACCTGGACGGCGCGGAGCTTCCCGATGGCACCGTGGGGGAGATCTGGCTGCATGGCAACAACATGGGCCGCGGATACTTCGGCCGCGAAGACGAAACGCGACGGGTGTTCTACAACAAGCTGCAGTCCCGGCTGCAGGTCGGTAGCCATGCCGACGGCGCCCCGGACAACGGCTGCTGGCTGGCCACCGGCGATCTCGGTGTCTATCTCGACGGCGAGCTGTACCTGACGGGGCGCATCAAGGACCTCATCATCATCGACGGCCGCAACCACTACCCGCATGACATCGAAACGACGGTGAGCGAATGCTCGCCGTCCATCCGCACCGGTTACGTCGCCGCGTTCTCCGTTCCGGCGGACAGTGTTTCGGTGGGCAGCGGGTCCGGTGAGCAGGTGGTGATCGTCGCCGAACGCGCCGCCAGGGCGGGGCGCGCCGAGCCGGATTCGATCGCCGAGACGGTGCGCGCGGCGGTCTCGCGGCTTCACCAGATCCGCGTCGCCGACGTGCGGCTGGTGGCCGCCGGGGCCATCCCGCGCACCACGAGCGGCAAGCTCGCCCGCCGCGCGTGCCGGGCCGAGTACCTGGCCGGGCGGTTCAACCGCTGACGGACAGCCACGGCCCCATTCGCCGCAGCGCCTCCTCGATGTTGCCGGTGGGGCCGGCGAACGACAACCGGACGAACGAGTTGCCGCGCGTCGTGTCGAAGTCGATGCCCGGCGCGATAGCGACGCCGGTGTCGGCCAGCAGCCTCGAGCAGAAACCGAGCGAGTCGTCGGTGAAGTCGGAAACGTCGGCGTAGACGTAGAACGCGCCATCGGTGGGCGCCAGCCGGTCGACGCCGATGGTGCGAAGCCCGTCGAGGAGCAGCGAGCGGTTGGTCGCGTAGTGCCGCAGGTTGCCGTCCGCCTCGGCCGTCGCCTCCGGCGTGAACGCCGCCACCGCGGCGACCTGGGACAGGACCGGCGGGCAGATGGTGAAGTTGCCGGTCAGGCAGTCGACCGCGCGGCGCAGCGCGGTCGGCACCAGCAGCCAGCCCAGCCGCCAGCCCGTCATCGCGTAGTACTTGGAGAAGCTGTTGACCACCACCGCGTCCCGCGAGGTCTGCCAGGCGCAGCTGGTCCGCGGTGCCCCCGGGTAGACCAGCCCGTGATAGACCTCGTCGCTGATGAGCCGGACCCCCGTCTCCTCGCACCAGGAGGCGATCGCGGCCAGCTCGGCCGGGGCGATGACCGTGCCGGTGGGGTTGGCCGGGCTCGCGACGATCACGCCTTGCACCGGGGAGTCGAGTTCGGCCAGCACCTGCGCGGTGGGCTGGAAGCGGGTCTGCGGTCCGCAGGGGATCTCGACAACCTCGCATCCCAGGGCGGACAGGATGTTCCGGTAACAGGGGTAGCCGGGGCTGGCCAACGCGACCCGGTCGCCCACGTCGAAGCAGGCGAGGAAGGCGAGCAGGAACCCGCCGGAGGAACCCGTGGTGACCACGACCGCGTCGGCGTCGACGTCGATGTCGTGCTTGCGACGGTAGTCGGCGGCGATCGCGGCGCGCAGCTCCGGAATGCCTAGCGCCACCGTGTAGCCGAGTTCGCCCCGATGCAGGGCGGCGGCCGCCGCCGCGCGCACCGCTTCGGGCGCGCCGACGCTGGGCTGGCCCGCCGACAGGTTCACCAGGTCGCCATGGCTGCGCTGGCGCTCGGCGGCCGCCAGCCAGACATCCATCACATGGAAAGGCGGGATGCCGGCGCGCAGTGCGACGTGGTCGTTCACTTCGACGTTCTTGGCTGCAGTGCCTCGGCCTCGAGTCGGGCGAGCAATTCCCCCGGGGAGTCGAGCAGCTGGGTGCTGCCGTGTGCGCGCTTGAAATACAGGTGCATGTCGTGTTCCCAGGTGATCGCGATTCCGCCGTGCAATTGAATGCCCTCGGCGGCCACGACGCTGAGGGCCTCGGTCGCCGCGAGCCGTGCGGTGGCGGCGTTGGTGGTGGTGGGCTCACCGCAGGCCTCGGCGACGACGGCCTTAGCGGCGGCGACGTGGACGTACAGGTCGGCCATCCGGTGCTTGAGCGCCTGGAAACTGCCGATGGGGCGGCCGAATTGCACGCGGCTCTTCGAGTACTCGACCGTCAGCTCCAGGCAGCGCTCGGCGGCGCCGATCTGCTCGGCCGCCAGCAGGATCGCCGCGGTGTTCGCGAGGCCCGGGTCGGCGCCCAGCTTCTCGGTCTGCTCGGGCCGCACGCGGGCCAGCCGGCGGGTGGGGTCCATGGTGGGCAGGGATTCGGCGCTGAACCGGGTCCACCTGCTGAGCTCGCCGTCTTGGACGGCAACGGCGACGTCGGCGATGTCGCCATTGAGCACGTAGTCGGGATCCAGCACCAGCGCACCGATCAGGCGGCCCTCGGCCAAGCCTTCCAGCGTTTCACCGTCCGGTTCGGGGGCGGCGAGCAGCGCCAGCTCCGCCAGCGTGGTGCCGAGCAGGGGAGACGGCACCAGGTTCCGGCCCAGCTCGTGCAGAACGGTCGCCGCATCGGCCAATTCACCGCCGGCGCCGCCCAGCTCCTCCGGTATCACCAACGCGGCCGCGCCCACCTGTTCACACAGCAGCTGCCAGAGCGACTCGTCGTAGCCGCGGTCGGACTCGCTCGCGGTGCGCACGGCGGACGGGCTCGCGTGCTTGGTGACCAGGGCGGCGACGGTCTCCCGCAGCATCTCCCGTTCATCAGTCATAGCGTCTCCAGCACTCTGCGCCGGTGGTCCTCCGGCGTACCCCACGCCGACCGTAATGCCTGCACCCGCAGGAGCCACAGGGAGAGGTCGTGTTCCTGGGTGAAACCGATCGCGCCGTGGGTCTGCAGCGCCGCGCGCGCGGCCAGCAGGGCCGCGTCGGACGCGGCCGCCTTGGCGGCGCTGACGTCGCGGGGTTGCAGGGTCAACGCCGCGCCGTAGACGAGGGGGCGGGCCAGCTCAACCGCGACGTGCACGTCGGCGAGCTTGTGTTTGACGGCCTGGTAGGAGCCGATCACCCGGCCGAACTGGGACCGCTGCTTGGCGTAGTCGACGGCCGCGTCCAGCATCGCCTCGGCGGCGCCCACCAGCTGAGCGGCGGTGCCCAGCGCGCCGAACTCGTGGGCCCGCGCGATGTCCGCCTGCCACGGGGCGCCGGTGGCGGTGACGTCGAAGAGGCGGCGGCTGGGGTCGACAGACTCGTGCCGTTCCCCAGGCTCGGCCTCGGTGACGCCGGCGTCGGAGACCAGGAGCACCAGATCCGCCACATCGGCGTCGACGGCCCGGGGCGTGTGTGGCGGGTGCGCGACGGTGGCGATGAGGTCGCCGGCGGCCAGGGCCGCGCTGCGTTCGCCGTGGTCCTCGGTGGCGAGCAATACCGGTGCGACGGCGATGGATTCGGTCACGGGGCCCGGAACGCACCAGCGGCCGAGGCGTTCGAGGGCGACCACCAGGTCAACCGGTTCGGCCTCGATGCCGTCGAACTCCTCGGGCACGAGCAGCGCGGTGACGCCGAGGCTGGCCAGCTGCTCCCACACCTTGCGGCCCGGTGCCGCGTCGCCCGCGGACCACGCGCGCACCGCGGCGGGGAGGTCGGCCGCCGCGAGGGCGGCGTCGATGCTGGCCGCGAAGTCGCGCTGCTGTTCGTCGAGTTGGAATTCCACGGTCACTTCTTCTCTCGGGGCAGGCCCAACAGCCGTTCGGAGATGATGTTGCGCTGAATCTCATTGGTACCGGCGTAGATCGGGCCGCCCAGCGCGAAGAGCAGGCCGTCGGTCCAGGTGCCGGCCAGCTCACCGTCGGCGGCGAGGACGTCGAGGGCGGTCTGATGCAGCTCGACGTCGAGGTCGGACCAGAAGACCTTGGTCACCGACGATTCCGCGCCCAGTTCACCGCCGGCTGCCAGCCGGCTGACGGTGCCGAAGGTCTGCAGGCGGTAGGCCTGGGCCTTGATCCACGCGTCCGCGACCCGGTCGGCGAACGCGGCGGGGGAGCCGCGGTCTTTCCACAGCCGCACCAGCCGCTCGGCCGCCGCGAGGAAGCGGCCGGGGCTGCGCAGCGACATCCCGCGCTCGTTGCTCGACGTGCTCATCGCCGCGCGCCAGCCGTCGTTCGGACTGCCGATGACGTCGGCGTCGGCAACGAAGACGTCGTCGAGGAAGATCTCACCGAAGCCGGTGTCGCCGCCGAGTTGTGCGATGGGACGCACGGTGACGCCGTCGGCCTTCAGGTCGAACATGAGGTAAGTCAGGCCGTGATGCCGCTCGGCGGCGGGGTCGGATCGGAACAACCCGAAACCCATGTCGGCGAACGGCGCCCGCGAGCTCCAGATCTTCTGCCCGTTGAGCAGCCACCCCCCTTCGGTCCTGCTGGCGGTGGAGTGCAGCGACGCGAGGTCACTGCCCGACTCGGGTTCCGACCAGGCCTGCGCCCAGATCTGTTCGCCGCTGGCCATTTTGGGCAGGATTCGGTCCAGCTGCTCGGGGGTGCCGTGCGTGAACAGCGTGGGGGCGAGCATCGAGGTGCCGTTGGCGCTCGCCCGACCGGGGGCGCCCGCGCGGAAGTACTCCTCCTCGTACACCACCCAGTGCAGCAGGGGTGCGTCCCGGCCGCCGTACTTCTCCGGCCAGGTGATCACCGACAGGCCGGCGTCGTAGAGCACCCGGTCCCAATGCCGATGCTGGGCGAAGCCCTCGGCGTTGTCGTAGGACTTCGTCGGGATCTGCGCGGCGTTGGCCGACAGGAATTCCCGGACCTCGGCCTGGAAGGCCACCGTGTCTTCGTCCAATTGCAGGTCCATCAGGCCAGCTCCCGCAGTTGTCGTTTGACCACCTTGCCGCCCGGGTTGCGCGGCAACGTGTCGACGAACCGCACCGATCGCGGCGCCTTGAAGTTCGCCAAATGCTCCCGGGTGTAGGCGATCACCGATTGCTCGTCGAGCTCGGCCCCCGGCCCGGCCACCACGAACGCGCGGCCGACTTCGCCGAGTCGCTCGTCGGGTACCCCGATCACGGCGGCGTCGGCCACCCCCGGCATGCGCGCCAGGACCTGCTCCACCTCGGCGGGGTAGACGTTAAAGCCTCCGCAGATGTACATGTCCTTGAGCCGATCGGTGATGCGCAGGTTGCCGGCCGCGTCGACGGTGCCGATGTCGCCGGTGTGCAGCCACCCGTCGGAATCGATTGCGGCCGCGGTGGCTTCGGGATCGTCGAGGTAACCCAGCATGACGTTCGGTCCGCGCAGCAGGACCTCGCCGGATTCGGAGCCGGGCGCGGCGTCGATGCGCAACTCGAAATCGGCGAACGGCCGCCCGCACGTCGTCGCGACG
Organism: Mycobacterium sp. 050134; assembly: GCF_036409085.1. Classification (NCBI taxonomy): domain Bacteria; kingdom Bacillati; phylum Actinomycetota; class Actinomycetes; order Mycobacteriales; family Mycobacteriaceae; genus Mycobacterium; species Mycobacterium sp. 050134. Next base: position 24,989 of record NZ_JAZGLV010000008.1, on the reverse strand, counting down.
GTGACCGCGTCGTCGTCCGCGCGGCACATGGTGCCCATGCCGTTGGCCTCCGTCAGCCCGTAAGCGGTCAGCACGATGTCGATGTCGAGTTCGGACTGCATGCGTTCCACCAGCACGACCGGCACGGTGGCCGCTCCGGTCACCGCGAACCGCAGCGAACTCAGGTCGTAGTCGGGCCGGGCCGGATGGTCCAGCAGCACCTGATAGATCGTGGGTGGGCCGGGCAGCACGGTGATGCGGTGTTGCTCGATCGCCTGCAGCGTGCGCACCGGGTCGAAGGTCAGGTGTGGAATCAGCGTGGCGCCGGTCTGCAGGCAGGCCAAGATGCCGGCCTTGTAGCCGAAGTTGTGGAAGAAGGGGTTGATGCACAGGTACCGGTCGGCGCTGGTGATTTTGCCGTTGGCGGCCCAGGACGCCGACGCCGACAGCGATTGCCGGTGTGCGCACAGCACGCCCTTGCTGCGGCCGGTGGTGCCGGAGGTGAACAGGATGTCGCTGACGTCGTCGGGCGCGACGGCGGCGGCCCGGGCGACGACCGCGCCGGTGTTGGTGCCTTCGGCGACGAAGGCATCCCAGCTTCCGTCGCCGGCTTCGATCGGGATGCGGACGATGTGCCGTAGGGCGGGCAGGGCGTCGCGCTTGAGCTCGGTGACCCTGTCCGCGCCGAGGAACTCACCCATCCCGAACAGCACGGGCGCCTCGGTGCGGGCCAGGATGTCGGTCGCCTCTTCCGTGGTGTACCGGGTATTGAGCGGAACCATGGCGGCCCCAGCGTGGTGGATCGCCAGGCAGGCCACCACCCAGTGCCAGGTGTTGGGCGACCAGATTGCGACGCGATCCGCCGGCCGCACCCCCAGGGCGATCAGCGCGGCCGCGGCCCGGTGGACCTCGTCGCGCAGGCCGGCGGCCGAGAAGGTGCGCTCGTCGGTGATCAGCGCGGGGTGGTCGGGATGTTGGTGCGCGAACCGATCCAGCGCCGCGGGTACGGTGCGGGGACCGTCCGTCATCGATGCTCCTCCAAGCGGCTGTCCATCATCGGCTGCCTAACAAAGCAAGTGCTTGGTAGGTTAGCCTACAGGTCATGGACGTCGAAGAGTTCCGGGCCGAGGTCCGCGAGTGGCTCGCCGACAATCTGATCGGTGATTTCGCGGCATTGAAGGGTCTCGGGGGCCCGGGGCGCGAGCACGAAGCCTTCGAGGAACGCCGGGCGTGGAACCAGCACCTGGCGGCGGCCGGGTTCACCTGCCTGGGCTGGCCCGTTGAGCATGGCGGGCGTGGGCTTTCGACCGCGCATCGGGTGGCGTTCTACGAGGAGTACGCGCTGGCGGACGCCCCGGACAAGGTCAACCACTTCGGCGAGGAGCTGCTGGGCCCGACGTTGATCGCGTTCGGAACCCCCGAGCAGCAGCGGCGTTTCCTGCCGCGCATCCGCGACGTGACCGAGCTGTGGTGTCAGGGCTATTCGGAGCCCGGGGCCGGCAGCGACCTGGCGAACGTGTCGACCACCGCGGAGCGCGACGGCGACGAATGGGTGATCAACGGCCAGAAGGTGTGGACATCGCTGGCCCATTGGGCGCAATGGTGCTTCGTGGTCGCGCGCACCGAGAAGGGCTCCAAGCGGCACGCCGGGCTCTCCTATCTGCTGGTGCCGCTGGACCAGCCGGGAGTGCAGGTCCGCCCCATCATCCAGCTGACCGGCGACTCGGAATTCAACGAGGTGTTCTTCGACGACGCGCGCACCGACGCCTCGATGGTGGTTGGTCAGCCCGGTGACGGGTGGCGGGTGGCGATGGGGACGCTGACCTTCGAGCGCGGTGTCTCCACGCTCGGGCAGCAGATCCGTTATGCGCGTGAGCTTTCGGACCTGGCCGGGCTGGCGCGGCGCAACGGCGCGGCCGACGACCCGTTCATTCGGGAGCGGCTGACGCGGGCCTGGACCGGCCTGCGGGCCATGCGCAGCTACGCCCTGGCCACGATGGACGTCGAGCAACCCGGGCAGGACAACGTGTCGAAGTTGTTGTGGGCCAACTGGCACCGCTCCCTGGGCGAGCTCGCGATGGACGTGATCGGCAAGCCGGGGATGACGTTGCCGGACGGGGAATTCGACGAATGGCAGCGGCTGTTCCTGTTCACCCGCGCCGACACCATCTACGGCGGGTCCAACGAGATCCAGCGCAACATCATCGCCGAGCGGGTGCTCGGCCTGCCCCGTGAGGTGAAGGGATGAGCGGTTGCGCGAAGACACAGGAGGAAGCATGAGTTTGTCGGAAGCGCCCAAAGAGGTCGCCGGCCACGGCCTGCTGGAAGGCAAGGTGGTCGTCGTCACCGCGGCCGCGGGCACGGGGATCGGTTCGGCCACCGCGCGGCGTGCGCTGGTCGAGGGCGCCGACGTGGTCATCTCCGACCACCACGAGCGACGGCTGGGGGAGACGGCCGACCAGCTGTCCGCGCTGGGGCTGGGCCGCGTCGAGAAGGTGCTCTGTGACGTGACGTCGACCGCCCAGGTCGACGCCCTGATCGACTCGACTACCGCGCGGATGGGCCGTCTCGATGTCCTGGTCAACAATGCGGGACTCGGCGGGCAGACGCCGGTCGTCGACATGACCGACGAGGAATGGGATCGCGTTCTGGACGTCACGCTGTCGTCGGTGTTCCGCGCCACGCGCGCGGCGCTGCGCTACTTCCGCGAGGCAAAGCACGGCGGCGTGATCGTCAACAACGCCAGCGTGCTGGGCTGGCGGGCCCAGCACTCGCAGTCCCACTACGCTGCGGCGAAGGCCGGGGTGATGGCGTTGACCCGTTGCAGCGCAATCGAAGCGGTCGAGTACGGCGTCCGGATCAACGCGGTGTCGCCGAGCATCGCCCGGCACAAGTTCCTGGACAAGACCACGTCGACCGACCTGCTCGACCGGCTGTCCGCGGGTGAGGCGTTCGGGCGGGCCGCCGAGCCGTGGGAAATCGCTTCTACCATTGCGTTCCTGGCCAGCGACTACTCGAGTTACCTCACGGGAGAGGTGATCTCGGTGTCCAGCCAGCATCCATGAGAAGGCCCTCCGGCCCTTTTCGCTAGGCGAGGCTCGCGGCGAAACCTCCGCCTACCACCAGGGCGATGATCAGCGCTGCGGTGGTCTGTCCCATCGAGGCGGCGGCGACGATTCCGACGACCGCGCTGATGAAGATGGTCACCACCAGGGCGGCCATCAGGATTCGGTGCGGGCTCGCCGCTCCCACGGAGCGTTGTGCAGCCAACGGCCTGTGCGGGCGGTCGAAGCCGGCCATCGCGCCACCTTCCCCGAGTGTGATGTGGAGTACACGATAACGCGAATGTGTGGTGCATCACAACGTGACGACGGGGGGTGAGCCGCTCGATGTTCCGGCTGGCTGGCCAAGCAAGCGCTTGGTTGATACTCTGGGCTGGTGGACCGAGTGCCCGGTCAGGCGAACAGCCGGCGAGACGAGTTGCTGGGCCTCGCCGCGACCATGTTCGCCGACCGCGGGTTGCGTGCCACCACCGTCCGCGACATCGCCGACGGGGCGGGCATCTTGTCCGGCAGTTTGTACCACCATTTCTCCTCCAAGGAGGAGATGGTCGACGAGCTGCTGCGCGGATTCCTGGACTGGCTGTTCGCCCGTTACGCCGAAATCATGCAGACCGAGGCCAACCCGCTCGAGCGGCTCAAGGGCTTGTTCATGGCGTCGTTCGAGGCGATCGAGCACCGGCACGCGCAGGTCGTCATCTACCAGGACGAGGCGCAGCGACTCTCCACGCAGCCGCGGTTCTCCTACATCGAAGACATGAACCGTCAGCAACGCAAGATGTGGTTGGAGGTCATCAACCAGGGCATCGACGAGGGATATTTCCAGCCCGAACTCAATGTCGACCTGGTCTACCGTTTCATCCGGGACACCACCTGGGTGTCGGTGCGCTGGTATCAACCGGGCGGGCCGCTCACCGCGGAGCAGGTGGGTCAGCAGTATCTCGCCATCGTCCTTGGCGGGATCACCACAGAAGGAGTCTGAAGATGGCTGGGATGTCCCAGGCGTACGTCATCGACGCTGTGCGCACCGCGGTGGGTAAACGAAACGGCGCTCTTGCCGGGGTGCACCCGGTTGACCTGGGGGCCCTGGGCTGGCGCGGCCTCCTCGATCGCGTCGATGTCGACCCCGCGGCCGTCGACGACGTGATCGCCGGTTGTGTGGACGCCATCGGCGCGCAGGCCGGCAACATCGCGCGCCTGTCGTGGCTGGCCGCCGGATATCCCGAAGAGGTGCCGGGTGTGACGGTGGACCGGCAGTGCGGGTCGAGCCAGCAGGCGATTTCATTTGGCGCGCAAGCGATCATGGCGGGGACCGCCGATCTCATCGTGGCCGGCGGCGTGCAGAACATGAGCCAGATCCCGATCTCGTCGGCGATGACCGTCGGCGAGCAGTTCGGTTTCACCTCGCCGACCAACGAGTCCAAGCAGTGGCTGCACCGATACGGCGACCAGGAGATCTCCCAGTTCCGCGGCTCGGAGCTGATCGCCGAGAAGTGGAACTTGTCCCGCGAGGAAATGGAGCGCTTCGCACTGACGAGCCACGAGCGCGCCTTCGCGGCGATTCGTGGCGGCCACTTCGACAACGAAATCATCACGGTGGAAACCGAATCCGGACCGTTCCGCGTCGACGAGGGCCCTCGCGACTCGTCGCCGGAGAAGTTGGCCGGCCTCAAGACCCTGGTCGAGGGTGGCCGACTGACGGCGGCGATGGCCAGCCAGATCAGCGACGGTGCCAGCGCGGTGCTCCTGGCCTCCGAGCGGGCGGTCAAGGATCACAACCTGACTCCCCGGGCCCGCATCCACCACATCAGCGCCCGCGCCGCCGACCCGGTGTTCATGCTGACCGGGCCGATCCCGGCCACCCGCCACGCGCTGGAGAGGGCCGGGCTGTCGATCGACGACATCGACACGGTGGAAATCAACGAGGCGTTCGCGCCGGTGGTGATGGCGTGGCTCAAGGAGATCAAGGCCGACCCGGAGAAGGTCAACCCGAACGGCGGCGCCATCGCGCTCGGGCACCCGCTTGGCGCCACCGGCGCCAAGCTGTTCGCCACCATGCTCAACGAGCTCGAACGCATCGGCGGCCGCTACGGGCTGCAGACGATGTGCGAGGGCGGCGGCACCGCCAACGTCACGATCATCGAACGGTTGTAGCGGCGCCGCCCCAGTGTCGTGAGCCATTAACAGTGCGTCGAAGGTGGGGGAAAAGTACACATTCCCAGCACTTTTCGACCTAGGGCCCACGCTCGGAAACGGCAGCGGACTAATGACTCACGCTAGCCCATCGTGAGGACCGCGGCCGCGGCGACGGCGATGATGCCGAAGAGCGCGGCGAAGATCACCGAGATCGACGCCACCATGATGTCGTGCTCGCTGGCGAACCACCGTCGCCGTTCTTCAACGGTTACGGTCTTGCTTCCCAATGCCAGTGCGGCCAGGGAGGCCTCATGACTCAATGACGCATCGCGAAACGGCAATCCGATCAATCGCATGGTCTCGCCGTGCGCGTCCGCCTCGCCGTGCACGTCCGTGGAGGGGGTTTCGTCCTCGAACTGTGCCGGTGTCGCGGTGGTTATGTCACGCCGCCCCGAGCCTGCGCACCGAAATCGGGGAGCCGGGGCCGCCGTCGTCAGCGTTCTCATGCTTCCAACGATACGAAGCGACCGCCAAAGTACGGCTACCGTTGAGGCGATGTTGACTAACGATCCGGGTACGGACCAGTCACGCGGGTGATTCCTCCACCAAAGCCGACGCTGTCCGCAGGTGTTCGATCGCGTCGCCCACGATCGAGTCGATCAGCTCCGCGCACGACGGCAGGTCGTCGAGGATGCCGGCCACCTGGCCGGACGCGAGCACACCGGCGTCGGTATTGCCCTCGACCAGGCCGGCCTTGAGCAGCATGGGGGTGTTCGCCGCCATCACCACTTGCGACCAGGTGAGGTCCTTGCCGTGGCGCATCGCCATGCCGTCGGTGAGCATCGACCGCCAGGTCATCTGCGACATCTGCTTGAATTTGGCGGCGTTGCGCACCGCGGCCACGAATCCGCGTGCCGGTGAACCGCTCTCCAGCTTGTCCACCAGGCCGGTGCGCAGCACGCGGTGCGGCATCCCGTCGACGCGGGTGGTGACCACCGTGCCGTCCAGTGCCGCCTCGAGATAACGTCGTTTCACCGCGTCGGGCACGGTGGAGTCCGACGTGAGCAGGAACCGCGTGCCCATCGCTACGCCGGCGGCGCCGTAGCTCAGCGCCGCGGCGAGGCCACGCCCGTCGAAGAACCCGCCCGCCGCGATTACCGGGATTCCGGTGCCCTGCACGGCGTCCAGGACCGACGGCAGCAGCAGCGTGGTGGCGACGGGTCCGGTATGGCCGCCGCCCTCGCCGCCCTGGACGATCATCGCGTCGGCTCCCCAGGCCGCGACCTTGCGGGCGTGCTTGGCCGCGCCGATCGACGGGATGACCACCGAGCCGGCCTCTTTCAGCCGGGCGATCAGCTCCTGCTTGGGCGCCAGCGCGAAGGAGGCCACCTTGACGCCCTCGCGAATCATCAGCTCGACGCGATCACCCGCGTCGGCCGCGTCGGCGCGGATGTTCACGCCGAATGGCTTGTCCGTGGTCGCCTTGACCTTGCCGATGGCCGTCGCCAGCTCGTCGAGCGTCATGGTGGCCGAGGCCAGGATGCCGAGCCCGCCCGCGTTGGCGGTGGCGGACACCAGTCGGGCGCCGGCCACCCAGCCCATGCCGGTTTGCACCACCGGATGCTCGACGCCGACCAGCTCGGTCAGCGGCGTGCGCAGCCTCATCAGCGTATTTCCCTGTCACGCAACGACTTGGGGTCGATGACCTCGCGAATCAGACGCAGCTCCTCGTCGGTCGGCAACCGGGTCTCGTCGGCCTCGTCGAGGCCGTGCACGTCGAACGAGGTGTTCTCGCGGACATCGTCCGGGGAAACGCCGGAGTGCAGGCTCAGCGCCCGCATGGTGTGGTCGGGGCCGCCGAAGTCGAAGACCCCGAGGTTGGACACCACCCGATACGGGTTGGCGAACCGGAACGCCGGGTTGTCGGGGTCTATCTTGTCCCAGCCGATGCCGCAGACCACGTCCACCGCCTCGCGGAACACCCGCTTGGAGTGATTGCCCACCCAATAGCTGGTCGCGTGGTTGATCGCGTTGCCGGGCGCGCCCCGCAGACCGAACATCTGGCGGGTCGGATGCTGCAGCGGGCCGAACGACGAGATGTTCTGGTTGCCATAGCGATCCACCTGATTGGCGCCCATCACCACGTGGCGGCGCCCCCAGGCCAGCGTTTCGAACACCCGGCCGAACGGCATCCAGCCCTCGACATGCCCGGTCTTGCCCAGCGCCGGGGTGTCCGCCAGCAGCTGCGCCTCCCCGTCGGTCAGCACGATGTCCGGCGAGAAGGTCAAGCGCGCCAGCCGCGCGCCCACCGCGGCCATGTTGGTCATCGGGCTGATCATGATTTCGCCTGCCCCGGCGAACAAGTCGGCGCAGGCGACCGCGCACACTTCGGCCCGGGTGCTGCTCACTTGGCCGCCTCCTCTGCGAACGCGCGAATCGCCGCCTGGTAGTCGTCTTCGCTGCCGGACAGATAGGTTTCGACGAACTGCCGCCAACCCGCTTCGGTCGAGGCCGCCTCGGCGTAATGCCGCTGGAACTTCTCGTCGCGACCGTAGTCCGGTGCGGCGGTGGTGAAGTGCGCGCCGCCCGGCGCCTCCACGACGGTGTCGACCATCATGCGGTTGATCAGGAGGGCCTGCGGCGGAACCGCTTTCACCAGTTCCTCGGTTGACACGACTCGCTCGACCGATAAAAAGCGCCGGTCGGCGGCCATCAGGAACAGGTCGTCGAAATACGGATCGATCCCGGTGTAGGCCGCGTTGCCCCGGCTGTCACCGAGGTTGAGGTGCACGAAGGCGGCGTCCAGGCGCAGGGCCGGCATGGCGATCAGGGTCTCGTGCCCGCCGCCCGGCGCCGGGTAGGGGCTGGTCACCGTTTGCAGTTCGCCCTCCCAGAAGTCGGGGACCGAGCTGCCCAACCCCGCGCGAATCGGCAGGAACGGCAGCCGTTGTGCCGCCGCCTGCAGCCCGCAGCGCAGCATGCCCTCGTCCATCTCCCGGGCCTCGATCGCCCCGGCGGTGCGCGCTTTAGCGAACCACGGGTCGTAGAACGGTGGGGAGTCCAGCGAGACGAAGCCGTAGTAGACCCGCTTGACCTTGCCCGCCGAACAGAGCAATCCCAGGTCGGGCCCACCGTAGGTGACCACGGTGAGGTCGGTAACGTCGGTGCGCAACATGGCGCGTACGAACGCCATCGGCTTGCGTCGGGAACCCCAGCCGCCGATCCCGATGGTCATGCCGCTGCGCAGCTGCGCGACGGCCTCGTCCAAAGTGGTTCTCTTGTCGGTCATTCCTTCTTGCCCTTCGCCGTACCGGCGAACGCGTCGCGGTGCTCATCGGCGACGCCGGCCAGGTTGAGCTCGAACGTAAAGCCCTGCTCCATGCGGTAACTCGAGTTCACACGCTGCACGTCGATGAGGTTCAGCGCCTCCTTGGCCGCGCGGATGACGCGGGTGTCCTTGGCGGCGATGTCGCGCGCCACCCGCAGCGCGGCCTCATCCAGCTGGTCGCGTGGCACCACCTCGTGCACCGAACCGAAATGGTGCAGGGTGGCGGCGTCCACGGTCGCGGCGGTGAAGAATAGCCGGCGCATCATGTGCTGCGGCACCAGTCGCGACAGGTGGGTGGCGGCACCGAGCGCACCGCGTTCGACCTCGGGCAGCCCGAAGGTGGCGTCCTCACTGGCGACGATGACGTCGGAGTTGCCGACCAGGCCGATGCCACCGCCGACGCAGAATCCGTTGACAGCCGCGATCACCGGCACCGCACATTCGTAGACGGCGCGGAACGCCGCAAAGCACCCCCGGTTCGCGTCGATGAGGGCGGTGAACCCCTCGGTGCGCTGCATCTCCTTGATGTCCACCCCGGCGTTGAATCCCCGGCCCTCCGCGCGCAGGATCACCGCATGGGTCGCGAGGTCCCGTCCGGCGACCGTGATGGCATCGGCGAGTTCGAACCAGCCGCGCGACGGGATGGCGTTGACGGGCGGGTAGTCGACGGTGACCGCGACGATGCCCGGCTCGATGGTGCTGGATGTGATGGTCAAGGTGCCACTTCCTCATGGGGTAACTACCTAAGCAAGCACTTGCTTGGTACGCTAGCACAGTGACTCGCGCCGAAGCAGGCCCCCTGGCTGAAGAAGCCATCAAGTTGGGCTTGGCCGGGCGGGTGGTTCTGGTGACCGGCGGGGTTCGCGGTGTGGGCGCCGGAATCAGCTCGATCTTCGCCGGCCAGGGCGCGACCGTGATCACCTGCGCGCGCCGAGCCGTCGACGGCCAGCCGTACGAATTCCATCCATGCGACGTGCGTGACGACGTGGCCGTGCGGGCGATGATCGGCGCGATCGTCGACAAGCACGGCCGGCTCGACGCCGTCGTCAACAATGCCGGGGGATCGCCCTTTGTGCTGACCGCCGGCTCCAGCCCGAAGTTCAGCCGCAAGATCATCGAGCTCAACCTCATTGGCGCGCTGTGGGTTTCGCAGTACGCGAATGACCATATGCAGGGGCAACCGGGCGGTGGGGCGATAGTCAACATCTGCAGCCTGAGCGGCCGGCGTCCCTCGCCCGGCACCGCCGCCTATGGTGCGGCGAAGGCGGGACTGGAAAGCCTCACGCAGACCCTGGCGGTCGAGTGGGGCCCGAAGGTCCGGGTGAACGCCCTCGCGGTCGGCATGGTGGAGACCGAACAGTCCGAGCTGTTTTATGGCGACGCCGACTCGATCGCCGCGATCTCGGAGAATGTGCCATTGGGCCGGCTGGCCAAGCCAGAGGACATCGGTTGGGCCGCGGCGTTTTTGGCATCGGACGCGGCGTCCTACATCAGCGGAGCTTCGCTGGAGGTGCACGGCGGCGGCGAGCCGCCGCACTATCTGGCCACCACGAACGCCAGCGCGATCAAGTAGAGGAGACCATAACCATGGGAGTCGTCGACGGCCGTGTCGTCATCGTGACCGGAGCCGGTGGGGGTATCGGCCGCGAGCATGCGCTGGCCTTTGCCGCCGAAGGCGCCCGCGTGGTGGTCAACGACATCGGCGTGGGCCTGGACGGCTCACCGGCGGGCGGTGGCAGCGCCGCCCAGGGCGTCGTCGACGAGATCACCTCCGCGGGCGGGGAAGCGATTGCCAACGGGTCCAACGTCGCCGACTGGGAGCAGGCGGCCGCCCTGGTGCAAACCGCCATCGACGCCTTCGGCGGGCTGGACGTTCTGGTGAACAACGCCGGCATCGTCCGCGACAGGATGATCGCCAACACCAGCGAAGACGAATTCGACGCGGTCATGGCCGTCCACCTCAAGGGGCACTTCGCGACGATGCGGCACGCCGCGTCGTACTGGCGTGGGCTGTCGAAAGCCGGTCAAACGGTCGACGCGCGGATCATCAACACCAGTTCGGGTGCCGGACTGCAGGGCAGCGTCGGGCAGGGCAACTACAGTGCCGCCAAGGCCGGGATCGCGGCCTTGACCCTCGTCGCCGCCGCCGAGATGGGCCGCTACGGGGTTACCGTCAACGCCATCGCGCCGTCGGCCCGCACCCGCATGACCGAGACCATCTTCGCGGAGATGATGGCCACGCAGGACCAGGATTTCGACGCGATGGCGCCGGAAAACATTTCACCGCTGGTGGTTTGGCTGGGCAGCGGCGAATCCCGCGACGTCACCGGGAAGGTATTCGAGCTGGAGGGCGGCAAGATTCGGGTGGCCGAGGGCTGGGCGCACGGGCCGCAGATCGATAAGGGAGCCAAGTGGGATCCCGCCGAACTGGGGCCCGTCGTCGCGGACCTGCTCGCCAAGGCGCGCCCGCCGGTGCCGGTGTACGGGGCTTAGTAGCCCGCGACCGGCGTGCGAATTCCCCCCGGGCGACTACTTATGCCGCGATCAACTTGAGTGGCAGGGCTGAGTGGCGACGGATGACGTTGTTGATCGCCCAAGTCGGGGTCCCGGCGAGCTCGATGCGGTCGACGCGATCGAGCAACGCGCGCAGCATGGCTGACGTTTCCAAGCGAGCTAGACCTTGGCCGGCGCAGGCGTGTGCACCCTGTCCGAACCCGATCTGACGGCTCGCGTCGCGGCGGATGTCGAAGACGTCGGGCCTCGCCCACTCGTGTTCGTCCCGGTTGGCCGAGGCGTACATCACCAGCACGCGGGAGCCCGACGGCATTGTCACTCCGCCCATTTCGGTCTCGCGGCTCACCCAACGCGCGAATGCACGCAGCGGCGGCTCATAACGGACGACCTCGTTGATGGCATTCGACATCAGGGCGCGCTCCTCTTTCAGGAGCTGCCATTGCTCGGGGTGGCTGGCGAACAAGTACAAAGCGTTCGAGATGGCGCTCATCGTCGTGTCGATCGACGGGGCGAGGTAGTCGACCATCAGCGGCGGGCACTCGCCGTGTGACAGCGTGCCCTCGTCGGCCGCCCGCAGCAGCTCGTCCGCCATGCTGCCGTCGAGAACCGCGCGCCGGCGAACGACGCGCCGCGCAAAGTGCAGCATCCTCAACGCTTGAGGCGTCGATCTGATCGCCTGCCAGTTGGGCGGACCGAGCACATCGAAAGTCGCTCCGCCCCAACAGATCAGGTGGTCACGATGATTCCGGGGCCAACCGATGAGGTCGGGCACCACGGCCAGTGGTAGGGCGGCGGCGAGGTCGGTCACGCCATCGACCTCGTCCCTGCTGAGCGCGGCATCGACGACCGCGGCGGCGGTGGCGTCCACCCCGTCGCTGATCGCGCGCAACGCGCGCGGCATCAGCCGGTGCGCAACCAGCTTGCGTCGCCGCTCATGTTCGCCGCCGTCGCTGGTGAGCGTCGTGCCTCGCGACAGGCGGTTGGTGAACGGATTCAGCGCTACGCCCCTGCCGGACAGGAACGTCTTGTCGTCCCGCAACACTGCCTTGCACTCGGCGTAGCGGGGCACCGCGTACGCCTTCTGCTTGGCCAACCAGACCACCGGCCCAAGAATGCGCAGTCGCTGGTAACGCGGGTACGGATCGAGGATTGCGTTGGTGGAGTAGATGTCCGGCGAGTACACCGGGACACCGGCCGGTCGTCGACGCATCGGTTCTCCTCACACGCGCTGCCGGCGGGCGCGGCAACACCGCCGTTTCTGACGAAATCGTCACATGCGACGAGATGATCAGTCAAGGCATCGAGGCGCGGGGAGGCCCTAGGGGTCGCAGATGATGACCGGTATGACCCGCTCGGTCCACGACTGGTAGTCGTCGAACGAGGGATACATGGCGACCAATTTCGGCCAGTACTGCGCGCGCTCCTGCGTTGTGGCGTCGCGGGCCTGCAAATGCAGCACCTCGTCCTTGATCTGCACGGAGACGTTCGGATTGGCCTTCAGGTTGAGGTACCACAGCGGGTGTTTGTCGCGGCCGCCCTGGGACGCCACCAGGATCACGCGGTTGCCCTCACGCAGGTAGAGCAGCGGGCTCACGCGGGGTTGGCCGGTTTTGCGGCCGGTAGTCGTCAGCAGCGCGACCGGGCTCTTCTGGAAGGTGCCGCCCCACCGGCCCTTGCTGACGCGATACATCCAGGTGTTGGCGCGCGACATCCATTTGATGAAGAGGCCGGTCATGGGCGAGTTCAGCGATTTCGGCTTGTCCATCAGGCTCCTTAGCGCTGGATGAAGGGTCGGAAGCGGACATCGATGTGGTGGATTTCGGCCTCGCCGCTTGCGCTTTCGGCGGGGATCAAGAATCGCTCGTTGACCCGCGCGGCCACGCGGCGCCCCCCGAGCGCCGCCTTCGTCACCAGGTCGTACGCGGCGTGCACCTCGTCGCCGACGATGCGGTAATCCGGCGCCGTCGCGTCGGCGATCACCCGATACTGCGGACCGCGAGTCAAGCTCCGCCGCAGATGGTTTCCGGAGAAACCGTTCTTGATTCCCTGCTCGACGCGGGTGCAGCGCGCGGCGAACGGAACGGCGTCGCCGTCGTGGCTGATGAGGGCATCGATGTAGGCCTGCGCCGCGGCGACGCGGCTCTCGTCAGTGACCAGCACCCGGAAACCGAAGCGATGACCGCTAGATGCGCTCGATGATGGTGCCGGTGGACAAGGCGCCGCCGGCGCACATGGTGATCAGCGCGGTGGTCTGATCGGTGCGCTCCAGTTCGTGCAGAGCCGTGGTGATGAGCCGGCTGCCGGTGGAACCCACCGGGTGGCCCAGCGCGATGGCACCCCCGTTGACGTTCACCTTGTCCATGTCGGGATTGTGCACCCGCGCCCACGACAGCACCACCGACGCGAAAGCCTCGTTGATCTCGGTGATGTCGATGTCGCCCATCTTCATCCCGGCCTTTTCCAGCACCTTGGCCGTCGACTGCACCGGGCCGTCCAGGTGGTAGTAGGGCTCGGCACCGACCAGCGCCTGGCTGACGATGCGGGCGCGCGGCCGCAGCCCGAGCGCCTTGGCCTTGTCCTCGTCCATCCAGAGCACGGCGGCCGCGCCGTCGGAGATCTGCGATGACGTTCCCGCCGTGTGGATTCCGCCCTCGATGACGGGTTTCAGCGAGCTCAGGCCCGACAGCGTGGTGTCGCGCAGGCCCTGATCGCGCGAGATGACCACGCGCTCCGACGTCGGCTGCTTGTTCTCGTCGAGCGCCGGGGCCTCTATCGGCGAGATCTCGCGGTCGAAGCGGCCTTCGTCCCACGCCTGCCTGGCCTTGGCCTGAGACTGGAAGCCGAACTCGTCGATGTCGTCGCGGGTGATGCCGCGGCGCTTGGCGATCCGCTCGGCGGCGGTGAACTGGTCGGGCAGGTCGATGTCCCACGAGGCGGGCCGCAGAATGCTGCGGTCGGGACCGGCGTTGGCGCCAAGTCCGACGCGGCTCATCGCCTCGATGCCGCAGGCGATGCCGACGTCGATCGCACCCGTCGCGATCAGGCCGGCGACCAACCCGTTGGCCTGCTGCCCGCTGCCGCACTGGCAGTCCACGGTCATGGCGCCGACGTGATCCGGCAAACCGGCGACGAGCCAGCTGACCCGGCTGATGTTGTTCGACTGCTCGCCGAACTGCGTGACGCAGCCCCCGATGACCTGCTCGACGTCTCCGGCTTGGAAACCAGACGAGATGCCGGCCTTCTCCACCAGTGCCTTCTGCACCGCTCCCAACAGCTCGGTAGCGTGCAGCCCTGAGAGCCATCCGTTGCGCTTTCCGATGGGGCTGCGAGTGGCTTCGACGATTACCGGGTTACCCATTCCGTCAGGCTAGAACACGTTTCATTACTCTGACAAGCGACGATGATGACCTGCCTTTTATCTGCGCAGGAGCCGTGTTTTACTGGCACTAGAACACGTTGCAATTGAGGAGCGCACCTACATGGCACCCCCCAACATTCCCGCCGACTTCGACTTTCTGGACCCGGACGTCAACCTTGCCGGATTGCCCGTCGCGGAACTCGCCGAGCTGCGCAAGGCGGAGCCGATCCACTGGGTCGATATTCCCGGCGGCGCCGGCGGGTTCGAGGACCACGGATACTGGCTCGTCACCAAGCACGCCGACGTCAAGGACGTGTCGAAGCGCAGCGACACCTTCTCCAGCTGGATGAACGGGGCCATCCCCACGTGGCCACCGGAGATGAAGCGAGAGCAGGTCGAACTGCAGCGCAGCGTCATGCTGAACATGGACGCACCCCACCACACCCGGTTGCGCAAGATCATCTCCCGGGGATTCACGCCGCGGGCCATCGGACGGCTGGAAGCCGAACTCGCCCAGCGCGCCCAGAACATCGCCAAGACCGCGGCGACGGAGGGGAGTGGCGACTTCGTCGAGCAGGTCTCGTGTGAGCTCCCTTTGCAGGCCATCGCGGGGCTGCTGGGCGTTCCGCAGGAGGACCGCGACAAGCTCTTTCGCTGGTCCAACGAGATGACCGGCGGCACCGACCCCGAGTACGCCCACGTCGACCCGGCGCAGTCGTCAATGGAACTGATCATGTACGCGATGAAGATGGCCGAGGAGCGGGGCAAGAACCCCACCGACGACATCGTCACTACGCTCATCCAGGCCGACATCGACGGTGAGAAGCTCTCCGATGACGAGTTCGGCTTCTTCGTGGTGATGCTCGCCGTGGCCGGCAACGAGACCACGCGCAACTCGATCACGCACGGGATGATCGCAATGGCTGACAACCCCGAGCAGTGGGAGCTGTTCAAAAGGGAGCGCCCGTCGACCACCGCCGACGAGATCATCCGCTGGGCCACCCCGGTATCCGCGTTCCAGCGCACGGCCAACGAGGACGCCGAGCTCGGCGGCGTGCGGATCAAGAAGGGGCAGCGGGTGGTGATGTCCTACCGGTCGGCCAA
Source organism: Mycobacterium sp. 050134 (assembly GCF_036409085.1). Classification (NCBI taxonomy): domain Bacteria; kingdom Bacillati; phylum Actinomycetota; class Actinomycetes; order Mycobacteriales; family Mycobacteriaceae; genus Mycobacterium; species Mycobacterium sp. 050134. Next base: position 9,511 of record NZ_JAZGLV010000008.1, on the reverse strand, counting down.
CTTCGACGAAGAGGTCTTCGACGACCCGCACACCTTCAACATCCTGCGCGACCCGAACCCGCACGTCGGCTTCGGCGGCACCGGCGCCCACTACTGCATCGGCGCGAACCTGGCCCGGATGACCATCAACCTGATCTTCAACGCGGTCGCCGACCACATGCCGGACCTCAAGCCCACCGGCGAGCCCGAGCGGTTGCGGTCGGGCTGGCTCAACGGCATCAAGCACTGGCAGGTCGACTACACCGGCCAGACGCGGTGAGATCCTGATGGACTTCGATCTCACTGCGACGCAGCAGGCCGTCGCCGATGTGGTGACGTCGGTTCTGGATCGGGATCTCTCCTGGGCGGCCCTGGTCGGCGGAGGTGTCCCAGCGCTGCCGGTGCCCGAACGCCTCGGCGGCGACGGCGTGGGCTTGCCCGAGGTCGCCACCGTGCTGACCGAGGTGGGCCGGCACGGCGCGGTCACTCCCGCGCTGGCCACGCTCGGCCTGGGTGTGGTGCCGCTGCTCGACCTCGCCTCCGACGAGCAGCAGGACCGTTTTTTGGCCGGTGTCGTCAAGGGCGGTCTGCTGACGGCCGCGCTCAACGAGCCCGGTGCGGCGCTCCCGGACCGCCCCGCCACCGCCCTGTCCGGGGGCCGGTTATCCGGCACGAAAATCGGTGTCGCGTATGCCGAGAACGCCGACTGGATGGTCGTCACCGCTGACAGCGCGGTCGTTGTGGTATCGCCGAAGGCCGACGGCGTGCGGCTGGCCCACACTCCGACGTCGAGTGGATCCGACGAATACACCGTCTCGTTTGCCGACCTCGCCGTCGACGACGCCGACGTCCTGGCCGGTGCGACCGCGTACCGCGTCAATCAGCTGGCGCTGGCGATGATCGGCGCGTTCACCGACGGGCTGGTGGCCGGCGCGTTGCGGTTGACCGCCGACTACGTGGCCAACCGGAAGCAGTTCGGCAAGCCGTTGTCCACGTTCCAGACCGTCGCGGCGCAGCTGTCCGAGGTCTACATCGCCTCGCGCACCATCGATTTGGTGGCGAAGTCGGTCGCGTGGCGGCTGTCCGAAGGCCGGGATGCCGACCCCCAAACTCTCGGAGACCTCGACGTCCTTGGCTACTGGATCACGTCGCAGGCGCCGCCGGCGATGCAGACCTGTCACCACTTGCACGGCGGCATGGGCATGGACATCACCTATCCGATGCACCGGTACTACTCCACGATCAAGGACCTGTCCCGGCTATTGGGCGGACCGTCTCATCGCCTCGACCTCGTGGGAGCGCAATGTTCATAGACCTGACTCCGGAGCAGCGGCAGCTGCAGGCCGAGCTACGCGAATATTTCGAGAACCTGATTTCGCCCGAAGAGGCGAAAGCGATGGAGTCCGACCGACACAACGAGGCCTATCGTGCCGTGATCCGGCGGATGGGCCGGGACGGCAAACTCGGGGTGGGCTGGCCAAAGGAGTTCGGCGGCTTGGGTTTCGGCCCCATCGAGCAGTCCATCTTCGTCAACGAGGCGCATCGGGCCGACGTCCCGCTCCCCGCGGTCACGCTGCAGACCGTCGGCCCGACTCTGCAGCAGTTCGGTAGCGAGCTGCAGAAGAAGAAGTTCCTGCCGGCGATCCTCGCCGGTGAGGTCCACTTCGCGATCGGCTACAGCGAACCCGAGGCGGGCACCGACCTGGCGTCGCTGCGGACCACTGCCGTGCGCCAGGGCGACGAGTACATCGTCAACGGCCAGAAGATGTGGACCACCGGCGGGCACGACGCGGATTACATCTGGCTAGCCTGCCGCACCGACCCGGATGCCGTTAAGCACAAGGGCATTTCGATCCTCATCGTGGACACGAAGGATCCCGGGTTCTCCTGGACGCCGATCATCCTGTCCGACGGGGCGCACCACACCAACGCCACCTATTACAACGACGTGCGGGTGCCCGCCGACATGCTGGTCGGCGAGGAGAACGGCGGATGGCGGCTGATCACCACCCAGCTCAACAACGAGCGGGTCATGCTCGGCCCGGCCGGCCGGGTCGCCGGCATCTACGACCGGGTGCACGCGTGGGCATCCAAGCCTGGCGCCGACGGGGTCACGCCGATCGACCACGAGGACGTCAAGCGGGCGCTCGGCGAGATCAAGGCCATGTGGCGCATCAACGAGCTGCTCAACTGGCAGGTGGCGGCCGCGGGCGAGGACATCAACGTCGCCGACGCGGCCTCGACGAAAGTGTTTGGCACCGAACGCATCCAACGCATCGGCCGGCTCGCCGAGGAGATCGTCTTCAAGTACGGCAACCCGGCCGAGCCCGAGACCGCCGAGCTGATCAACTGGCTCGACTCGCAGACCAAGCGCAACCTGGTGATCACCTTCGGTGGGGGAGTCAACGAGGTGATGCGGGAGATGATCGCCGCCGCCGGCCTCAAGGTGCCGCGGGTGCCGCGATGACCGAAATCCAGGACGCCGTCGCGGAGATCAAAGCGGCCGGTGGGGCCAAGCCGCGGGTTGCCCGCGATCCGGTCAATCAGCCGACCATCAACAACTGGGTCGAGGCGCTCGGCGACCGCAACCCCATCTATGTCGACGAGGATGCGGCGCGCGCCGCCGGTCATCCCGGAATCGTGGCCCCGCCGGCCATGATTCAGGTCTGGACGATGTTCGGGCTGGGTGGGGAGCGTCCCAAGGACGACCCGCTCGGGCCGATCATGCAGCTTTTCGACGACGCCGGCTACATCGGCGTCGTGGCGACCAACTGCGAGCAGACCTACCACCGCTACCTGCAGCCCGGCGAGCAGGTGAGCGTCACCTCCGAGCTGGGCGATGTTGTCGGGCCCAAGCAGACCGCCCTGGGCGAGGGCTATTTCGTCAACCAGCACATCATCTGGCGCGTCGGCGACGAGGACGTGGCTGAGATGAACTGGCGCATCCTGAAGTTCAAGCCGCGAGAAGCGGCTGAGGCCTCGTCGTCGGTGCCGGCGGATCTGGACCCCGATACCATGATGCGGCCGGCGTCCTCCCGCGACACGGCCTTCTTCTGGGAGGGCGTCACGGCGCACGAGCTGCGGATCCAGCGGCGGCCGGACGGCAGTCTGCAGCATCCGCCGGTGCCGGCGGTGTGGCAGGACAAGACCGCGCCGATCGACTACCTGGTATCCCGCGGTCGCGGTGAGGTGTTCAGCTTCGTCGTGCACCACGCGCCGAAGGTGCCCGGCCGCACCTTACCCTTCGTCATCGCGCTGGTAGAGCTCGAGGAGGGGGTGCGGATGCTGGGCGAGCTGCGCGGGATCGAGCCCGCGAAGGTGCGGATCGGTCTGCCTGTGCGGGCCACCTACATCGACTTTCCCGCTGGTGACAGCGGCCCGGAGTGGAGCCTCTACGCCTGGGAGCCGTTGGGAGACAACGCATGAGTGTTCCGACCGTCGAAGTAGGCGCGACGCTGCCCGAGCTCAAGCTGTACGGGGACCCGACGTTTATCATCTCCACCGCGCTGGCCACCCGCGACTTCCAGGACGTGCACCACGACCGGGACAAGGCGCAGGCCAAGGGCTCCAAGGACATTTTCGTCAACATCCTGACCGACACCGGCCTGGTCGAGCGTTACGTGACCGACTGGGCCGGCCCGTCCGCACTCATCAAGTCGATCGGGCTGCGGCTCGGGGTGCCGTGGTATGCGTACGACACGGTGACGTTCAGCGGCGAGGTGACCGCTGTGGACGACGGCCTGATCACCGTTAAGGTATTCGGCCGCAACAGCCTTGGTGATCACGTTATTGCGACGGTGACCCTGACGATGGGGGGCGCGTGATGTTGTCGGGTAGAGCGGCGATCGTCGGCATCGGCGCAACCGACTTCTCGAAGGACTCCGGCCGAAGTGAGCTGCGGCTCGCGGCCGAGGCGGTGTTGGACGCCCTGGACGACGCCGGCTTGACTCCGGCCGACGTGGACGGGTTGACGACGTTCACGATGGACACCAACAACGAGACCGCCGTCGCGCGCGCAGTCGGCATCGGTGACCTGACGTTCTTTTCGCAGATCGGGTATGGCGGCGGCGCCGCGTGCGCGACCGTCCAGCAGGCGGCGATCGCCGTCGCGACCGGGGTGGCGGACGTCGTGGTGGCGTACCGGGCGTTCAACGAGCGGTCGGGCATGCGCTTCGGCCAGGTGCAGACCCGCCTGGTGGGAGACGCTCGCGCGCAGGCCGATTCGACGGCGGCGGACAACTCGTTCTCCTATCCCCACGGTCTTTCCACACCGGCCGCGCAGGTCGCCATGATCGCCCAGCGCTACATGCACCTGTCCGGTGCGACCAGCCGCGACTTCGGCGCCATCTCGGTGGCCGACCGCAAGCACGCCGCCAAGAACCCGAAGGCGTATTTTTACGAGAAGCCGATAACCATTGAGGACCACCAGAATTCCCGATGGATCGCGGAGCCGCTGCGATTGCTGGACTGCTGCCAGGAGACCGACGGCGCGGTGGCGATCGTGGTGACGTCGCCCGAGCGCGCGCGGGACCTCAAACAGCGACCGGCCGTCATCGAGGCGGCGTCGCAGGGGTCGAGCCCCGACCAGTACACGATGGTCAGCTACTACCGGCCCGAGCTCGGCCTGCCGGAGATGGGTGTGGTGGGGCGGCAGCTGTGGCGGCAATCCCGTCTGCAGCCGTCGGACATCCAGACCGCCGTCCTCTATGACCACTTCACGCCCTTCACGCTGATTCAGTTGGAGGAGTTGGGCTTCTGTGGCCGCGGTGAGGCGAAGGACTTCATTGCCGACGGGGCAATCGAGATCGGCGGGCGACTGCCGATCAACACCCACGGCGGCCAGCTCGGCGAGGCCTACATCCACGGCATGAACGGCATCGCGGAGGGCGTCCGGCAGCTGCGCGGCACTTCGGTCAACCCGGTGCCCGACGTCGAGCATGTCCTGGTCACCGCGGGCACGGGTGTGCCGACGTCGGGCTTGATCCTGGGCTAGAGCCTTTGCCGAACGCCCCGCCCCCCGGGCGTTCGACGCCTGGGGCCCGGCTAGCCGGGCGCTCGGCAGCTGAAGTGACTCCGATGGTTTGCCATGCCACCATGCGGCCATGGGCGAGCCTTTTGTCGGTCGGGAAGCGGTTGCCTGTGGGCTGGTGACCAGGAGTCACTTGGAAACGCGCTACATTCGGCTGTTTCGGGGGGTCTACATCGATCGCGACTCTGAGGTCACCGCCGCGGTGCGCGCCAAGGCCGGGTGGTTGTGGACCGGCCGCCGGGGAATCATTGCCGGGTTCTCGGCGTCCGCGCTGCACGGAAGCAAATGGGTCGACGACCGAAGAACCGTGGAGTTGATCCACGACAATCATCATCGCCCGGCGGGCATACAGCTACGTCGAGACGTCGTCGCGGCAGATGAGATCGCGATGATCGGGGACCTGCCGGTCACTTCGCCGACGAGGACAGCGCTAGACCTCGGCTGCTGGTACCCGACGACGACCGCCGTAGCGGGTATTGATGCGCTGGCCAGCGCGACGGAGATCAAGGCCGCTGATATCGAGCTGCTGGTTCGCAGGTACCCGGGGCGCCGGGGCATCGCGGCAGCACGCCGGGCGGCGGACCTGTTTGACGCCGGGTCCCAGTCGCCGAAGGAGACGTGGCTGCGGCTGTTGCTGGTGAACGCCGGCCTGCCGCGGCCGCAGACGCAGATCCAGGTGCTCGACGAATTCGGCGGCGCCTTCGCATACGTGGACATGGGATGGGGGGACGTCAAAGTCGCAGTGGAATACGACGGTGAACAGCACCGCAGCGATCGCCGCCAATACGCCTGGGATGTTCGGCGGCTGGAGAGGCTCGAGCGTCTGGGGTGGATCGTCGTCCGGGTGGTCGCCGGCGACCGGCCCGGCGACATCGTCGGACGGGTGCGCGCCGCACGCTCTCGTCGTGTGCCCGCGCAGCCGGGCGCTCGACGGCCGAGGCCCGTCTAGACGGGCGCTCGACGGCAGAGGCCAGGCACTAGGCCTGGACCAGCTCGACGCCGCCGAGCACCACCGCGTTGTCGCGCGACGGCGCGACAACGCTGGCCAGCAGCCGCCCGCCCTCCTTCCAGATGTTGACCGCGAGCGTTTCGCCCGGGAAGGCGACGCCCGCGAAACGGGCACCGTACGCAGCGACCGCCGCCGCGTCGCCGTCGAGCGCAGCGTCGGTGATCGCCTTGCAGGTCATCCCGAAGGTGCACAGACCGTGCAGGATCGGCTGGGGAAAGCCTGCGGCCGAGGCGAATTCGGGATCGGAGTGCAGCGGGTTGCGGTCGCCGCAGAGCCGATAGAGCAGCGCCTGCTGCGGCAGGATCGGCATCGCGACCTCGAGATCGGGCGCCCGGTCGGGCGCCGCGTCCGACGATGACGGGCCCCGCTCACCACCGAACCCGCCTTCCCCGCGGGCGTAGATAGACCGCTTCTGCGTCCACAGGTGCGTGCCGTCCGGCGCGGTCACGGTCGTCTCGCTCCAGATGACAGCCGCCTTGCCCTTGTCCCAGATGTCGGTGAACCTGGTGACGGCCCGCGCGGAGCCCGAGGGCGGCAGCGGCGCGGGCACTTCCACCCGCTCGCTGGCGTGCAGCACCTTGCTCAGCTCGATGTCGATGCCGGGGAATTGCACGGTTGGCGGCTTGGTGGCGTGGAAGGTCGCCGCGACGGTCGCGAACGTTGGCAGCACCTGGGGCGTCTCGTCCACGAGGTAGCGCAGTTCGCGTGGGCTCATCGGATCGGACCCCGCGCCCAGCCCCAGGTGGTAAAGCTGCACATCGCTGCTGGCCCAGGAGAATTCGATCGGGTCAAGCACGGCGTTCAGTGCGACATTCACATCGATTGGCATGTCAGTTGGCTCCAGCCAGGTGCAGCGCGGCCAGGTACCCGAAGGTCATGGCTGGCCCGATGGTGCCACCGGGGCCGGGATAGGTGTGTCCCATCACCGGCGCGCTGACATTGCCGGCGGCATAAAGCCCTTCGATGATCGTACCGTCGTCGCGCAGTGCCCGGCCGTGCACGTCGGTGCGGATGCCGCCCTTGGTGCCGAGGTCGCCGGGCACCATCTTGGCGGCGTAATACGGCGCGTGGGTGATCTCGCCCAGGTTGGGATTGGGTTTGTTGGTCGGGTCGCCGTAGTAACGGTCGTAGGCGCTCTCGCCGCGGTGGAAGTCCGCGTCGACGCCCGAGCGGGCGAATCCGTTGAAACGCTGCACGGTCGCGGTCAACTGGTCGGCCGGAAGGCCGGCTTTCTCGGCCAGCTGCTCGAGGGTATCGGCCTGAACGACGACGCCCGACTCCAGCCATTTGCGCGGGATCCGTTGTCCCGGTTGGAGTCCGGCGAAGATGTAGCGATCCCGGTACTGCTGGTCGAACACGAGCCACGCCGGGATGTTCTCCCCGGGCCCGGGTCCCTGCCCGTACTCGCCGCCGTACATGTGGTGGCAGGCTTCGACGTACGGCATCGATTCGTTCATGAACCGCTTGCCGGACATGTTGACGATGATCGACCCGGGCGAGTTGCGCTCCGAGAGTGCGAACCACGGTGCGCCGACCAGCGGCACGGTCGGACCCCACCAGGCGTCTTCCATCAAGTCCAATGCGGCGCCGAGCTTTTCGCCGGCGACGATGCCGTCGCCCGTGTTCGCCTTGGCGCCCACAGTCCACTCGGTGGTGATCGGCGCGCGCTGGTACTTCACGCGCATCTGTTCGTTGTGTTCGAATCCGCCGCTGGCCAGGATGACGCCGCGTCGGGCGCGGATCAGCTGCGGCTCGGCCGATTCGGACTCGGCCGCTTCATGGATATAGACGCCGCGCACCACGCCGTCCTCGACGTAGAGGTCGGTGAGCGCGGTATTGAGCACCACCGGGACTCCGGCCCGCTGCAGGCCGATCCGCAACGGCCCGATCAAGGCCCGGCCCATGCCGACGAGATTCTTGCCGGTGGCCTTCGCCCACATGGTGCGGGCCCCCACCTTCAGGCTGCGGGCCACCCCACGGGGGTGCCGCTTGAGCTGGTTGAGCCGCACGTAGTCCTGCTGCATCACAACGACGTTGAGCGGCACCTTGCCGTAGGCCGGTTCCAGGCCCGCCTCGTCGGGGCCGAGCTTGCGGGCGTTGAACGGTTTGGGCTCGATCGACCGGCCACCCGCGCGGCCGCCGGGGGCCTCGGGGTAGTAGTCGGAGTACTGCGGAACCCAGCACATCTTGAGCGGCGTGTGCTTGAGGACGAAGGACAGCATCTCCGGCCCACGCTCGAGGTAAGTGTCGATACGCTCGGGTTCCACGATGTCCCCGACGATCCCGTGCAGATAGGTCCGGGCCGCCTCCGGGGTGTCGCGCACGCCGGCGCGCTGCAGCACTTCGTTGTTCGGAATCCAGACGCCGCCGCCGGAGCGCGCGGTCGAGCCGCCGAAGTGGGGAGCCTTTTCGATGACTATTGTCGACAGACCCCGGTGGGCGGTGGTGAGGGCGGCGACCATGCCGGCGCCGCCGCTGCCAACCACGACGACGTCGTACTCCTTCGCTGTCATGTAGAACACGTTATAGAATTGCCCGGGTTGGGCGCTACTGGCCCGGTCACACGAACGAGGGGACTTCGGTAAATGCTCAGTGCCGCGATCCGCGACGAGCTGGCCGCCGACTTGGCGCACGCCGAGCGCAGCCGCGAACCCATCGCTCCCTTGACCGGCGCGCACCCGGACATCGATGTTGTCGATGCTTATGAGATTCAGTTGATCAATATCCGTCGGCGGGTGGCCGGGGGTGCGCGGATCGTCGGTCACAAGGTGGGGCTGTCGTCGGAGGCGATGCAGCAGATGATGGGGGTCGACGAGCCCGATTACGGGCATTTGCTCGATGAGATGCAGGTGTTCGAGGACACTCCGGTCAAGGCGAGCCGCTACCTGTATCCCCGGGTCGAGGTCGAGGTCGGTTTCGTCTTGGCCGCGGACTTGCCGGGGGCTGGTTGCACCGAGGATGACGTGTTGGCGGCGACGGAGGCTTTGGTGCCGTCGATCGAGTTGATCGATACCCGCATCACGGAGTGGAAGATCGCGTTGTGCGACACCATCGCCGACAATGCGTCGTCGGCGGGTTTCGTGTTGGGGGCGGCCCGGGTTTGGCCGGGGAAGCTTGATGTGAAAGCGATCGAGGCGGTGTTGACCCGCAACGGTGAGGTCGTCGCCGAGGGCCGCAGCGACGCGGTGCTGGGCAATCCGGTCACGGCGGTGGCGTGGCTGGCCCGCAAAGTGGAAAGCTTCGGGGTGCGACTACGTAAGGGCGACGTGGTGTTGCCGGGGTCGTGCACGCGCGCGATCGACGCCCGCGCCGGTGATGAGTTTGTGGCCGAGTTCACCGGCTTGGGTTCTGTTCGTTTGTCGTTCGAATAAGAGGAGCGTCATGCCGTCGAAGGCGAGTGTGGCCATTGTCGGGTCGGGCAATATTAGTACTGACCTGCTGTATAAGTTGTTGCGGTCGCAGTGGTTGGAGCCGCGGTGGATGGTGGGTATTGA